>NZ_SJOS01000015.1:0-51275 GCF_012027765.1 Pseudoflavonifractor sp. SW1122
CCTTCCCCGGCCCACTCCTGTGGGTCGGGGAAGTTTTTTCTTTTTCTCAATTACCGATTGACAAGGTAGGTAAAGAGGCGTATCATATAACCAACCAACTCAGTAGGTTTTAATTCGTTGCATCAGGAGGAATCCGTTATGGCACATATCTATACATCCGCCCATCAGCTCATCGGTCACACCCCGCTGTTGGAGCTGACCCACATTGAGGAAAAACTGGGCCTAAAGGCCAAGATTCTGGCCAAGTTGGAGCTATTCAACCCCGCCGGGTCGGTAAAGGACCGGGTGGCCCTGACCATGATTGAGGACGCCGAGGCCAGCGGGGCTTTGAAGCCCGACTCGGTGATCATCGAGCCCACCTCGGGCAACACCGGCATTGGACTGGCCGCTGTGGCCGCCGCCCGAGGCTATCGCATGATCGTGGTGATGCCCGACTCCATGTCCATGGAGCGCCGCCTGCTCATGACCGCCTACGGGGCCGAGCTGGTGCTCACCCCCGGGGCCAAGGGCATGGCCGGAGCCATTGCCAAGGCCGACGAACTGGCCGCCGAGATCCCCAACAGCTTCATCCCCGGCCAGTTTGTCAACCCCTCCAACCCCAAGGCCCACCGGGAGACCACCGGGCCGGAGATCTATGACGACACCGACGGAAACGTGGACATTTTTGTAGCTGGTGTGGGCACCGGCGGCACCATCACCGGAGTGGGCGAGTACTTGAAGTCCCGCAACCCCAAGGTGCAGGTGGTGGCGGTGGAGCCCTCCGACTCCCCCGTCCTCTCCGGCGGCAACCCTGGCCCCCACAAGCTCCAGGGCATCGGGGCGGGCTTTGTGCCCGAAGTGCTCAACACTCAGGTTTATGACGAGGTGTTCCCCGTCACCAGTGAGGAGGCCTACGCCGGCGGGCGGCTCATGGGCCGCAGCGAGGGCGTGCTGGTGGGCATCTCCTCCGGTGCCGCGCTCCACGCCGCCATTGAGGTGGCCAAGCGCCCGGAAAACGAGGGCAAGACCATTGTGGTGCTCCTCCCTGACACCGGGGACCGGTACCTGTCCACCCCCATGTTTACCGAATAAAGAGATAGGAAAGGAATCCTACCATGCAAATTTACGCTGATAACGCCGCCACCACTCGCCTGAGTGACACGGCGCTGAATGCCATGCTCCCCTATCTACAGGGTGAGTACGGCAACCCCTCCAGCCTCCACTCCGTGGGCCAGCGGGCCCAGGAGGCCCTCACCGAGGCCCGGGCTCGCATTGCCGCCCGCCTGGGCTGCCAGCCCACCGAGGTGATTTTCACTTCCGGGGGCAGCGAGGCGGACAACCAGGCCATCCGCTCTGCCGCCGCCTTTGGCAAGCTCAAGGGCAAGACCCACATCATCTCCACCGCCTTTGAGCACCACGCCGTCCTCCACACCCTGGAGGCCCTGGAGAAGGAGGGCTTTACCGTCACCCTGTTGGACGTCCATGAGGACGGCATGGTGTCCGCCCAGCAGGTGGAGGAGGCCATCACCGACGAGACTTGTCTGGTCACCATCATGTACGCCAACAACGAGATTGGCACGGTGCAGCCCATCGCCGAGATCGGCGAGGTGTGCCGCCGCCACGGGGTGCTCTTCCACACCGACGCCGTCCAGGCGGTGGGTCACCTGCCCGTGAACGTGGCGGAGCAGAACATTGACCTGCTGTCCCTGTCCGCCCACAAGTTCCACGGCCCCAAGGGCATCGGGGTGCTGTACGCCCGCCGTGGTGTGCCCATCTTCCCCCTCATCCATGGCGGCGCCCAGGAGCGCAATCGCCGGGGCGGCACCGAGAACATTCCCGCCATTGTGGGCATGGCCGCCGCTCTGGACGAGGCCTGCGACCATCTAGACGAGGACACCGCCAAACTCACCGCCCTGCGGGAGCGACTGATTGCGGGGCTGTCCAACATTCCCCACTCCGTGCTCAACGGCCACCGGGAGCACCGGCTGCCCGGCACCGTGAACTTCTGCTTTGAGGGCATCGAGGGGGAGTCTCTCCTGCTGCTGCTGGACGACAAGGGTGTATATGCCTCCTCCGGGTCCGCCTGCACCTCCGGCTCCCTGGACCCCAGCCACGTGCTGCTGGCCATTGGGCGGCCCCACGAGATCGCCCACGGCTCTCTGCGGCTGTCCCTCTCCCCGGACACCACTGAGGAAGAGGTGGACTATATGGTGGAGGCTGTCACCGAAGTGGTGGCCTATCTGCGCTCCATCTCCCCGGTGTGGCGCAACCTGGAAGCAGGCATTCAAGAATTTATTATCCAGTGAGGTATTTACTATGGCTTTATACAGTGAAAAGGTAATGGACCACTTCCGCAACCCCCGCAATGTGGGCTCCATGGAGAACCCCAGCGGCGTGGGCGAAGTGGGCAACGCCAAGTGCGGCGACATCATGCGCATCTACCTGAAAATTGAGAATGACATCATTGTGGACGTGAAGTTTGAGACCTTCGGCTGCGGCAGCGCCATTGCCTCCTCTTCCATGGCCACCGAACTCATCAAGGGCAAGCCCGTGTCCCAGGCCCTCACCCTCACCAACCAGGCGGTGGTGGAGGCTCTGGACGGACTGCCCGCCCAGAAGGTGCACTGCTCTGTGCTGGCCGAGGAGGCCATCAAGCTGGCCCTGAAGGACTACTACGACAAGAACGGCATCGAGTACGACCACAGCCAGTTCCCCTGTTGCGAGAGCTGCGGCCACTGCCACGCCCACTAAGGCCCCATGTTGGTATCCACCCGAGGCCGCTACGCCCTGCGGGTGATGGTGGACTTGGCCCAGCACCAGAGCCAGGGCCCCATTCCCATGAAGGATGTGGCGCAACGGCAGCAGATTTCCCTCAAATACCTGGAGAAAATCCTCCCGGTGCTGTCCAAAAATGGTTATATTGTGGGCACCCACGGCAAGGGGGGCGGCTATCAGCTCACCCGGGCCCCGGAGGAGTACCGGGTGGGGGATATTCTGCGGCTCACCGAGGGAGATTTGGCCCCGGTGGCCTGTCTGGAAGCGGGGGCGACCCCCTGCCAGCAGCGGGACACCTGCCCCACCCGCTCGATGTGGTGCGAGCTGGGGCGGCGGGTCAACGAGTACCTGGACAGCGTCACCCTGGCAGATTTGATGAAATAAACAGCTGCGGGGCAGAAGACCGTAAGTCTCTGCCCCGCAGCTGTTTTTAGTCGCTCACGATCATAACCACCAGCGTTCCCCGCTCCACCGTAATGCGGGCGGGGCCGCCCAAAAACTCGTTGCTCACCCCCAGGGGCACCTGGACGGTCATGGTGGCCCCGTGCAAGGGGTACTTCACCCCCTCCAGCGTCACCCCATGGGCGGGCTCGCCCAGGCAGAAGATGGACAGGGTGCGCCCCGTCTCCCCCTCCAGCTCCAGGGTGCCGTTGTGCACCGCCGTCACCGTCATGCCGGGACCCACCAGCATCCCCTGGCCTCCCTGCTCCACAAGGCCGCACAGCAGCTGCACGTTGGCCAGGGTGTGATCCAACCTTCCACCTAAGGAGCCGTAAATGTGGAAGGTTCGGTATCCCCGGCTCCATCCTTCGCTGAGGGCCAGGGCGGTGTCCGTGTCGTCCTTCTCCGCCGGGTGACGGACGATGTGGGGGTGGGGGGGCACATAGCCCAGGGAGTCAAAGTCCCCCACCACCAGGTCCGGGTCCACCCCATGGGCCTGCATCTGAGCATAGCCCCCATCGGCGGCAATGCTCAAATCCCCCGGCTGGATGTCCGGCCACTCTTTCCCGTACTCCCCCGAGGCAAAAATATAACAAATGGACATGGTTCTCTCCTCGTTTCTCATTCTTGACCCAGCTGTTCCAGCAGTACCCGCCGCACCGTCTGGGGGTCTGCCTTTCCCTGCAATTTCCGCATGGTCTGGCCTACCAGAAAGCCGAAGGCCTTTTCTTTCCCGCCCCGCCAGTCTGCCACCGACTGGGGGTTCTCCTCCAGCACCTGGGCCACGGTGTTCTCCACCAGTTCCACATCCTGCACCTGCTCCAGGCCGTGGGCAGCCACATAGGCATCTACATCTCCATCGGTGTCAAACACCGCTTCAAATACCTTCACTGCCGTGTTCCGGTTCAGCTTCCCCTCCCCCACCAACTGAATGAGCCGGGCCAAGGTCTTAGGGGTGATGGTCAGCCCCTCCGGGCTGAGGCTCCGGGCGGACAGGGCCCCCAGCACCTCCCCCATAATCCAATTGGCCCCCTGCTTGGGCGGTGTACCCAAAGCAATGAGTTCCTCAAAGAACCGGGCCAGGGACGGGTGGCTGGTGACCATCTGGCAGTCGTAGTCCGGCAGCTGGTACTGCTGGGCGTAGCGTCTCCGCTTGGCCTCCCCCAGCTCGGGCAGGTGGTCTCGGATGTCCTGGATGTACTCCTGGGACAACACCACCGGGGGCAAATCCGGCTCGGGAAAGTAGCGGTAGTCCCGGGCCTCCTCCTTGCTGCGCATGGAGAAGGTCTCCCCTTTCTCCTCGTCAAAGCGGCGGGTCTCCTGCACCACCCGCTCTCCCCGCTCCAAAAGGGCAATCTGTCGCTGGCTCTCATATTGAATGGCCCGGGCAATGGCCTTAAAGGAGCCCAGGTTCTTCATCTCGGTGCGGGTGCCCAGGGTGTGACCCCCCACCGGGCGCACGGACAGGTTTACATCGCACCGCAGGGAGCCCTCCTCCATCTTGCCGTCGGACACCCCCAGGTATTGCAGCCGCTCCCGCAGCAGCTCCAGATAGGCCACCACCTGCTCCGGGGTGCGAAAGTCCGGCTCGGTGACGATCTCCAGCAAAGGCACCCCGCAGCGGTTGAAGTCGCACAGGGTCTCCCCGGTGGCGGGGGCGTGGTACAGCTTCCCGGCGTCCTCCTCCATGTGGATTTCGTGTATGCCGATGGTGGTCCCCGCCACCTCCACCCGGCCACAAGTGCACAGGGGGGCGTACAGCTGGCTGATCTGGTACCCCTTGGGCAAATCCGGGTAAAAGTAGTTTTTCCGGTCAAAACGGCTCACCGGGGTGATGGAGCAGCCCAGGGCCAGCCCCACCTTCACCCCGTACTCCACCACCTTCTCATTGAGCACGGGCAACGCCCCGGGCAGACCCATACACACGGGGCAGCACTGGCGGTTGGGGGCAGCGCCAAAGGAAGTGGAACAGCCGCAGAAAATCTTACTCTCGGTGGACAGCTCCACATGGGTCTCCAGCCCCATGACAATCTCCCAGTTCATCGCCCTTCGCCCCCTCTCGGCACGCTTTTATGATGGTCCGTCTCCTGCTGGTAGGCATGAGCCACGCTCAGCAGCACCTGCTCCCCAAACCGAGGCCCCATGAGCTGGGCTCCCACGGGCAGCCCCTGCCCGTCCACCCCGCAGGGCATGGACAGGGCGGGCAGTCCCGCCAGATTGGCGGGGACGGTGTACAGGTCGGACAGATACATCTTCATGGGGTCTCTGAGGCTCTCCCCCAGTTTGGGTGCGGTGTTGGGGGTGACGGGGGTGAGGAGCACGTCACAGGCGGCAAATGCCCGCTCCAGGCCGACCTTCACCTGCTCCTTCACCGCCAACGCCTTTTTATAGTAGGCCTCGTAGTACCCAGCGCTGAGCACAAAGGTGCCCAGCAACATGCGCAGCTTGGCCTCTTTTCCAAAGCCCTGGCTGCGGGTGTTCTCATACATCTGGGTGAGATTTTTGTACTTTTCCGCCCGAAATCCGTACTTTACTCCGTCATACCGGGCCAAATTGGAGGAGGCCTCCGCCGAGGCCAGCACGTAATAGGCACCAATCACCTGTTTCAGCTCCGGGATGGACACCTCTGTGAGGACAGCCCCCCGGTGCTGAAGCACCTGGGCCACTTCTCTCACCCGCTGGGCAACACAGGGGTCCAGCCCCTCCCCAAAGCACTCCACAGGCAGGCCCACCCGCAGGCCCCGAATATCCCCGTTGAGGGAGGCCAGCAGCCCTCCATAGTTGCCGTCCACGGTGGTGCTGTCCCGGCGGTCCTTCCCCTGGATGAGGTCCAGCACAGCGGCGCAGTCGGCGGCGTCCCGGCACAGGGAGCCCACCTGGTCCAAGGAGGAGGCATAGGCCACCAGTCCATACCGGGACACCGTGCCGTAGGTGGGTTTTAGCCCGGTGAGACCGCAGTACCCGGCGGGCTGGCGGATGGAGCCTCCGGTGTCGCTCCCCAGGGCGTACCAGGCAAAGCCCGCCGCCACCCCGGCGGCGCAGCCCCCCGAGGACCCGCCGGGCACCCGGTTTTCATCCCATGGGTTGCGGGTGGGGCCGAAGTAGGAGGTCTCGGTGGTGGAGCCCATGGCAAACTCGTCCAGATTGCCCTTGCCCAGGCACACGCCCCCGGCATTTTGTACCTTCTCCACCACCGTGGCATCATAGGGGGGCATATAGCCCGCCAGCAGCTTGGAACCGCAGGTGGTTTTTACCCCCTGGGTACACAGGTTGTCTTTTAAGAGGAGAGGCACCCCGTACAGGGGAGATAGCCCCGGTTTCAGGCCCTTTTGAAGCACTTCCGCCCGCTCCATGGCCTGCTCTTCCAAAACCGTGATACAGCTGTTCAGGGACTTGTCCCTCTGGGCGATCTCCTCCAGGGCTGCCTTTGTGGCCTGGGGAATAGTCACGTCCCCCGCTGCAATGGCCCGGCCCAGCTCCAGGGCGGTGAGGTGGGTAAAGTTCATGCTTCGCCCCCCTCTCCCACGCTTCTGGGGGTCACCACATACCCGTCCCGCGTGAGGGGAGCCTGGGCCAGCAGCTTGTCCCGATCCAGGGAGGGCGCCACTCCGTCCGGGCGGAAGGGGACCGCACACGGGGTGTCCGGTTCCGCCCCCTCCTCCACCTGGGAAAGGGCCTGTAGATAGCCCACCATCTGCTCCAGCCGTCCGGCCAGCTCCCCCTCCTCCTCCGGGGTGAGGGAGAGCCGGGCCAGGTGGGAGAGCTTGCGCACCTGCTTGCTTGTCTCTTCCATGGGTGTCCCTCCAAAAAAGACGCCCCAAGCCGTGAAACAACCACAGCTGGGGCTTGTTTGGGATATTTTACACCCGACCTGTGGGCTTTGTCAATGCGCGGCCACACTCTAGTCAGGGGCGTCAGTTTATGGTACACTAGAGGCAAGAAGATCACCGGAGAGGAGCCGACTGTATGTTATCTTGGGAGCAGCTCAACGAGACCTGTCAAGCCTGCCGCCAGTGTCCCCTGGCGGAGACCCGCCACCATGTGGTGTTTGGGGTGGGCCCCCAAAACGCCCCCATTATGCTGGTGGGCGAGGGCCCGGGGGAGCAGGAGGACTTGCAGGGCATCCCCTTTGTGGGCCCGGCGGGTCAGCTGCTGGACGACATGCTCTCCCTCATCGGCCTGAGCCGGGAGAAAAACGTGTACATTGCCAACATCGTCAAGTGCCGCCCGCCCCACAACCGGGACCCGCTGCACACCGAGCAGGACGCCTGCATCGGCTACCTGCGCAACCAGGTGGCCCTGCTGCGCCCCAAGATCATCGTCTGTCTGGGCCGCATCGCCGCCCAGCGGCTCATTGACCCCGGCTACAAAATCACCCAGCAGCACGGCCAGTGGGTGGAGAAGGCCGGGGTGGCCATGACCGCCATCTACCACCCCGCCGCTCTGCTCCGGGACCCCTCCAAGAAGCCGGACACCTTCGGGGACCTGCGGGCCATCCGCTCCAAGGCCCGGCAGCTGTGCCCCCAGGTCTACTCCTCCTCCTCGCTCTGAGGCAGCAGGTTCATAATGGAGATCTCATAGGCGGTGCGGGTCTGGCGCTCCCCCTCCACCATCTTGTGGTATTGGCGGCTCTGGAGCCGCCCTTCCAGGCGCAGCCGGTCCCCCACTTCCATCTGGGCGCAGCGGTTTGCCACCGACCCCCAGGCGATGCAGGGTAAGTAGTCCGCCCGGCCATAGGGGCGGTTCACCGCCAGCAGCAGATCGCAGATCTCCCGGCCCAAGGGGGTACGGCGGGCCACCGGGGGCTTACACAGGGCGCCCGCCAGCAGCAGGTGGTTCTCCCCCTCCCGGCAGTGGGCCTGGAGCACCTCCCGCACCAGCATGGTGATGACCAGGCGGCTGCCCTGCCCCGAACGGTTGTTGTAGGAGCGCACCTCGCCCCCCACCTCCAGCCAGTTCCCCGGCTGCCACAGCTCGGCCTGGGGCTGGGACACCACCAGATTCACCACGTCCTCGGCTCCCGACAGGCGGGGCACCCGGAATGGCACCAGGTAGTAGTCCACCCCGTGGTTGTGGTGGGACAGCTTGGGAACGGCCAGAACTTCTCCCCGCAGCATCCCCTGATTTTCTCCTTTTACTTGGCTCATGACATCACACTCCATGGGTAAAATCTGTTGGAGTGTATGCGTCCGGGGGCCAGAGTATGACCGTTGACATTCCCAGACACGTCAGTATAATATATGGCATACCCCTATAAAGGAGGGCTGCATATGGAGGTACAACTGACACGCAAGCAGTTCCGACGCTTGCTGGACATGGTGTATATCGGCAACTGGGTGCTCAACTCCACCCGGGGCGACGACCGTTTTGAGGACTACGACCAGGTGGAAAGCCTGCTCTTTGCCCAGGCCGCCCGAGAGGGCATGGAGCCCTTGGCGGAGGTGTACCACGGCGAGATCGTACCCTCCAGGGCCTTTGCCGAGGGCGGAATCCACGAGGCCATCATGGAATATGAGAACAACGTGTTCTTCGACATTCTGGCCGAGGACCTGGCCCGGCGGGATATGAACTACGTGCCCATCGACGAGAGCAACCAGCAGGAGCTCATGGAGCGCATGGACGCCTATATCGACGAATTTGAGGCCCACGGCACCGAAAACATCACCATTGAACATTGAAAAACTTCCACAGTCCAGGGATGGGCTGTGGAAGTTTTTTAGCTTCTGGAGGAAGGCTACCCCCTCCTGGGCTCCCCCTCTGGGGCTACTCCGGCGGGGGCGGCGTTCCTGTCGCCGAAGGCCACCGCTGCACTCCTTGTTGCGCTGGGGTAGGGGCCGTGGCTTGCCCGGCCCGTGGGGGCCTTGACATTGCCCTTGGAAATTCAGAAGGTATACGTCACCCTACGCCCAACAACCCAACCAATGGGGCAATTCTGCCAAGCACACAACCGAGTACATCAGGGTCAAGTCCCCCAAGGAGTTGACGGAGGCGGTGGAGCAGGCCATGGAGGAGCTGATTCAAGCCCAGGCCAGTGAAATTCAATATTACTTAGACGAGTGAATAAATGGCAAGAGTGCGGGAGAAAGTCGAACTTCTTCCCGCACTCTTATTTTGTGTATACGTTTCAGCTTGTATCTGCCATATTAGTTCTCTTGCAGTTTTTCCAATGCTTTCAATATTTTTTTCACATCCCCATTTTCAGGATATTTCTGGCACAAGCTTTCTATTTTCGGTATGGTACTTTGCGCCTCCTGAGCAGTTTGCTTTACAGCTAGCACCCATAGTCCAACAGCATATGCAACTGTCATCTCCTCATTCCCGGAATACCGTTCCTGTAGTTCCCTTAACCGCTCTACGCTGGCTTCCGCTACATCTTGATCACAGGACAGGTTCACCAGCCCCTTGGCATACTCTAAGGCAATCTCCTCATTCCCGGAATACCGTTCCTGTAGTTCCCTTAACCGCTCTACGCTGGCTTCCGCTACATCTTGATCACAGGACAGGTTGAATAGCCCCCGGGCATACGCATGGGCAATCTCCTCATTCCCATAATACCGTTCCTGTAGTTCCCATAATCGCCCCATGGTGGTTTTTACTTCCTCTAACTCTTGCTTGGCGGTCAGGTTTGCCAGCCCCTGGGCATACGCAAGAGCAATCTCCTCATTCCCAAAATACCGCTCCTGTAGCTCCCTTAACCCCTCTACGCTGACTTCCACCTGCTCTAATGCTTGCTTGGCGGTCAGGTTCACCAGACCCTGGGCATATGCAAGGGCAATATCCTCATTCCCATAATACCGCTCCTGTAGTTCCTTTAACCGCTCTATAGTGGTTTCCGTTTCCTCTAACTCTTGCTTGTTGAGCAGGTTTACCAGCCCACTGGCATACGCATGGGCTATCTCCTGGTTCCCTGAATACTGCTCATACAACTCCGCTAACCGCTCTACCGTGACTTCCGCTTCCGCTACATCTTGATCACAGGACAGGTTGAATAGCCCCCGGGCATACCAGAGAGCAATCTCCTCATTCCCGGAATACCGTTCCTGTAGTTCCTTTAACCGCCCTACGACAGCTTCTGCTCCCTCCACTGGCTGCCTAGTCGTCAGGTTCACCAGCCCCTGAGCATACAACAGAGCATCTGTTACCTGATGACCATCCCTTTCCCACAAGGTTTTAAGTGCCTCAATGGCTGAGGAAGCATATGCGCTTGACTTCACTGCAACATTCACCAACATCATCCCATATCTTTTCACTGCATCCGCAGAAGGGCAGAGCATATAATCCCAAAATGCTTCCACATTCTCTAGTTTTTCGTGGTAATCCGAGTACATACGGAATAGGAACGCCACAAGTTTCCCCTTGGCCTGCCACCCATCTGGGAAAAGCAATTGCAACACTTCCTGCTTCTTTAGGTGCTGGAGTACAAAATATTCGCCCAACAGGTCCGGTTTCAGCCCTGCCAGTTCTGTCCCTTGGAGCAATCCCACCTGTTGAAGCAATTTTTTCTCCAATTTCGCACAATTAGATGCGTTTGCCTGGATCTGAAACTCGCTCCACAGCTTTGGGTATTCCTGGGCCACTTGCTCCGGGGTGATTCCATCCCAAATAGTTGCCACCAGACGCAACTGGCAAAATACTTCGGACAAGTCGTATAGTTTCGGTCCTAGTTTCTCCTCAAAATACTCATTTTCCCGTTGCAGCACATAGTCCAGTACCGCCTTCTGTCCCCACTTCTCTGGCTTTTCTCCATTGACCCATGCATCGGTGAGAAACATGGCATACAGGGGACGGCGCAGTCCGGGGTCCGTGGTTTTCAAGGTCTCCACCAGCTGTTGGGCTTGGGCTTCTGGCAAGCTCTTGCCCGCTGTGTCCGCATAGTCTTTCATAATGCGGAGAAGCGCCTCCTCCTGCAAGGGGAAAAGCTGTAAAAATGTCTCTTTCCAACAGGACTCTCGAATAGTTTTGGGTCGAAATACCTCCGCACTTAATCCACTTCCCCAGGAACTACTATCCAGAGTTTCGCCGTCCCGCTCCAACAGGAGCAGCCGCACCGGGACCAGATGATCCCGCTTGTCCAGTTTCTCGATCCAGCAGCCCAGATGCCCCAAATAGGCCTGGGCATAGTCCACCACCACCAGGGTTTTGGTGGGGATGGGCAGGGTGTCCAAGTGGTCCATATGGGTGGAATTGAGCCAGAGTACATTCCATTTAGCGCGCTCCATCTCCTGCCCAAACTCGTACACTAAACGGCTTTTCCCTGCGCCGCCTGCTCCGGTCACCGCCCACCAGCGAAAGGCCACATTCTCCTGTCCGCAGAATTCCCGCAACTGCTCCAGCTCCTTCCGTCTGCCGTGGAAGGAGACCGCCCCACTTTTGTAGTGGAAGCGGCTGCTGGGGCTCTGGTTGGTCAGTGCTCCCACATGGGTGGGCAGGGCCTGATAGGCGGTGGGATTATGGTCTTCCAGCAGCTTCTCCAGGATGACCCGCACCGCCTCATGCCGCCCCTTGGGATAAAACAGGGCTTGAATCCCCCACTGGTCCCTCAACTGCCTGGCCCGTGCGGCGGCATCCCTCACATCTTCGCACTCCAAAATGGCGTAGTGGGTCACCCCAGGATGCAGCTGCACCACGCCCTGCAACAGGTTTAAATATTCGTCCGCTTTCAGGCTACAGCCCAAAAACAGCAGCATTTTTCCCGAAAACCACGCCTGTAGATTGGTTACCATGGGAGTTCCCGGCTGATAGGCCTCCTGATACTGCCGCTTTCCAAAGATGATGGAGGAATACTCCAGGGTTTCGCTTCCGATGTCCCCGTGGAGCTTCAACAGGCCGTGGCGCTCTCCCTGCCGCAATTGGTCTTGCAACTCCTGGCGGTTGGGCAAAATTTTCGTGTCAAACTGACACCCTTGCATGTGGTACACCGTCTCCAGCACCCGGTCAAAGTTGGTGGTCACCGCAGGTTTCCCCGGAAACAGCAGCGGCAGAAGCCAGACGCTCTGATGGGGCAACTTTTCCTTGTGCTCCTGGATTTTAGCAGCGGAAAACAGCTCCAGCAGATGATCTGCCATTCCTCTGGGCCCCCAGTAATCCTCCAGGGCCTGTGCCGCCTCCAGCAGCTGGGGATTTTCCCCCTCTACCATATCTAAAATATCGCTTTTTGTCTCCGGTACTGCCACCTGTTCCGCCAGTTCCTTCAGTGCACTGGGCCACAGGGGATAGCAGGGCACAGACAAGCCCGCCCCCACAAAGGGAATCAGTTTGCCACAGTCCCGTTTGATATGGTCATAAACCATTGGATTATCGGGATAGCAGTTCATAATTTGTGTAAATGTGATGGCTGCCATAGCTCGGTCTCCCCTCGTCTGTGTTCTGGCCGTTCGTGTGTTTCATCCATTTTACACCATGGCCATCCCACACGCAAGGTTTGACAAAAAAGAATGCGGAAGGTCCTACAGAAGACCTTCCGCATTTCATTTTTTGATTTTTTATTTCTTCTTCCGCTTCTTCTCAAAGAAGTCCCGCACCGGGGTTGCCGGAGCGGGGGACCCTTCCCCCATAGTGCGGGCGTACTCCTTCAGAGCGTCCCGCTGCTCATTGGTGAGGTTGGTGGGCACCTGTACTTTGATGAGCAGGTACTGGTCGCCCCGGCCCCGTCCGTGGACGTTGGGCACACCCTTACCCCGCAGGCGGATGGTGGTGCCGGGCTGGGTCCCGGCGGGCAAGTTGTACTTGACCTTGCCGTCAATGGTGTCGATCTGCAGCTCGGCACCCAGAGCGGCCTGGGTGAAGCTCACCTTCTGCTCCAGATACAGGTCGTACCCGTCCCGCTGGAAGCGGGGGTCGGGAATCACCGAGATGTTCACCAGCAGGTCCCCGGCGGGTCCGCCGTTGAGGCCCTCGTTGCCCTGGCCACGCATGGAGATGGACTGGCCATCGTCGATGCCGGCGGGAATCTTCACCTTGATCTTGCGGGGGCGGCGCACCTGGCCGTCTCCATGACAGTCGGGACAGGGCTGGTGGATAATCTTACCGGTGCCCCGGCACTTGGAACAGGGGGCGGTGGTGGTGAAAGCGAAGCCGCCCGCTCCACGCTGGATGCGCACCTGTCCGGTGCCGTGGCAGTCGGGGCAGATCTCCGCGGTGGTGCCGCTGGCACAGCCCGAGCCGTGGCAGGTGGTGCAGTTTTCGGTGCGGTTGAGGCTGATCTCCTTCTCCACGCCCCGCATGGCCTCCTCAAAGGTGATGGTCATGTTCACCCGCAGAGAAGCCCCCCGCTTGGGGGCGTTGGGGTTGGCCTGGCGCTGACCGCCGCCAAACCCGCCAAAGCCGCCGCCGAAGAAGGAGCCGAAGATGTCGCCCAGGTCCACGTCGCCCATGTCGAACCCACCGAAGCCGCCGCCTCCAAAGCCACCGGCTCCGAAGTTGGGATCTACCCCGGCGTGACCGAACTGGTCGTACTTGGCCCGCTTATCCTTGTCGGACAGCACCTCATAGGCCTCGTTGACCTCCTTGAACTTCTGCTCTGCCTCTGCATTGCCCGGGTTCAGGTCAGGGTGATACTGCTTGGCCAGCTTGCGGTAGGCCTTTTTCAATTCATCGTCCGAGGCGGTCTTGGACACGCCCAGGACCTCATAATAGTCACGTTTTTGTTCTGCCATTGTATGTCGTCACCTCACTGGGCAGGATAAATAAACCTGCCACAAGCGGGGTGGTTTGATGCACCCCGCTTGTGAAACCCGGTCAATTACTTACTTGTTGTTGTCGTCGTCCACGACCTCGTAGTCGGCGTCCACCACGTTGTCGTCGCCGCCGTTGTTGGCGGCGCCAGTGGCACCGCCAGCAGCGCCGCCCATGTCGGGGCCGGGCTGAGCGCCAGCCTGGCTGTACAGCTTCTCGCTGACGGCGTAGAAGGCGCGGGTCAACGCCTCGGTGGCGTTCTTGATGGCCTGGGTGTCGGTGCCCTTCAGGGCCTCCTTCACCTTGTTCAGCTCGCCCTCGATGTTGGCCTTGTCGCCAGCATCCAGCTTGTCGCCCATCTCCTCCAGGGTCTTCTCGGTCTGGTAGACCATCTGGTCGGCCTGGTTGCGGGTGTCCACTTCCTCCTTGCGGCGGGCGTCCTCAGCAGCGAACTGCTCGGCCTCCCGCACGGCCTTCTCCACGTCCTCCTTGGACATGTTGGTGGAGGAGGTGATGGTGATGTTCTGCTCCTTGCCGGTGCCCATATCCTTGGCGGTGACGTTGACGATGCCGTTGGCGTCGATGTCGAAGGTCACCTCGATCTGAGGCACGCCGCGGCGGGCGGGAGCGATGCCGTCCAGGTGGAAGCGGCCCAGAGTCTTGTTGTACTGCGCCATCTCACGCTCGCCCTGGAGCACGTGGACCTCCACGGAGGTCTGGTTGTCGGCAGCGGTGGTGAAGATCTGGCTCTTCTTGGCGGGGATGGTGGTGTTGCGCTCGATGAGCTTGGTCATCACGCCGCCCATGGTCTCAATGCCCAGGGACAGGGGGGTGACGTCCAGCAGCAGCAGGCCCTTGACGTCGCCCACCAGCACGCCGCCCTGGATGGCAGCGCCCATGGCCACGCACTCGTCGGGGTTGATGCCCTTGAAGCCCTCCAGGCCGGTGATCTTCTTCACGGCCTCCTGGACAGCGGGGATACGGCTGGAGCCGCCCACCAGCAGCACCTTGTGCAGGTCGCTGGACTTCAGGCCGGCGTCGTTCATGGCCTGGCGCACGGGGCCGGTGGTGGCCTCCACCAGGTGAGCGGTCAGCTCATTGAACTTGGCACGGGTCAGAGTCAGCTCCAGGTGCTTGGGGCCAGTGGCGTCAGCGGTGATATAGGGCAGGTTGATGGAAGTGGAAGTGACGCCGGACAGCTCGATCTTGGCCTTCTCGGCGGCCTCCTTCAGGCGCTGCATGGCGACCTTGTCGCCGGTGAGGTCGATGCCCTCGGCCTTCTTGAACTCAGCGGCCATCCAGTCCATGATGCACTTATCGAAGTCGTCGCCGCCCAGACGGTTGTTACCGGCAGTGGCCAGCACCTCGATGACGCCGTCGCCCACCTCCAGCACGGACACGTCGAAGGTGCCGCCGCCCAGGTCGTAGACCATGATCTTCTGGTCACTCTCCTTATCCACACCGTAGGCCAGAGCGGCAGCGGTGGGCTCGTTGATGATACGCTTGACCTCCAGGCCGGCAATCTTACCGGCGTCCTTGGTGGCCTGACGCTGAGCGTCGGTGAAGTAGGCGGGGACGGTGATGACGGCCTCGGTGACGGTCTGGCCCAGGTAAGCCTCGGCGTCCGCCTTCAGCTTTTGCAGGATCATGGCGCTGATCTCCTGGGGGGTGTACTTCTTGCCGTCAATGTTCACCTTGTAGTCGGAACCCATCTCACGCTTGATGGAGATCACGGTGCGGTCGGGGTTGGTGATGGCCTGGCGCTTAGCCACCTGGCCCACCATGCGCTCGCCGTCCTTGGAGAAGGCCACCACGGAAGGAGTGGTGCGGTTGCCTTCGGCGTTGGGGATGACGACGGCCTCGCCGCCCTCCATGACGGACACACAAGAGTTAGTCGTACCAAGGTCGATACCAATAATCTTAGACATAATAATTCCTCCTAAATATATGGCAAATATGTTTTTACAAAGGGTAATATATGAATCAGTTGGCCACTTTTACCATGGCAAACCGAATGACCTTATCCCCGCAGGTAAAGCCCTGCTGGAACACTTCCACCACCGTGTTCTCCTCGGCGGCGTCGTCCTCCACATGCATCACGGCATTGTGGCGGTTGGGGTCGAAGGTCTCGCCCAAAGCGGGAATCAGCTCCACGCCCAGGCCACTGAGGGCATCTTGAAGACCCTTCATGGTCATCTCCACGCCCTTGGCGTAGGCCTCGTCGGTGGTCTGCTGCTTCAAAGCCCGCTCCAGGTTATCGTACACCGGCAGGAAGGCGGCCACGGTCTGGGCCTTGGCATTGGTCCAGGCGCTCTCCTTTTCCTTGGCGGTGCGCTTGCGGTAGTTGTCGTACTCGGCGGCCAGGCGCAGGTATTTCTCCTCGGCCTGGGCCAGCTTCTCGTCCACCTGGGGAGCCGCTTCTGCCTGGGCCTCCTGCTGAGGCTCGGCGGTGGTCTCTTCCACCTCTTGCTCCAGGTTTTCGGTGGATTCGGTATTCATTGTCTTTTCATCCATGGGGTACTATTCCTCCTTTTCGCCAATGGCTGGGGGAAGTCCGCCCTGCCCTCCAAAGAGCTTGGACAGGCCGTCTGCCACGTAGGACAGCTTGGCGGCCACCTTGGCGTAGTCCATGCGGGTGGGCCCCACCACACCGATGACGCCTTTCATGCCGTCTCCGATGTCGTAGCTGGCCAGCACCACGCTGGTATCCTTTAATTCATCGGCCACGTTCTCGGGCCCAATGAGGATTTTGGTGTTGTCTTCACTGAGGGCGGGCAGGTCCAGCACGTTGGCCAGGGACTGCTCCTCGTTGAGGTAGCTCATGAGCTTCTGGGCTTTGTCCACGTCCCGGTATTCCGGGTGGTCTAAAATGTGGCTGGTTCCGGCGGTGTACACCGGGCCGTGCTCCAGGGCGTCCAGCACCTCCATGGCAAAGGACACCACCAGGGAGATGAGGCCGTAGGCGCTGCCGGCCGCATGTTCCGCCACCCGCATCAGTTCGGGGGTCAGCTCCTCCAGGCTCTTGCCCACAAAGGAGGCGTTGAGCAGGGTGGTGAGCATTTGCAGCTGGGGCTGGGACAGGTCGGTGGGCAGGCGGATGAGCTTGTTTTTCACCACATTGCTGTCCGTCATCACCACCACGATGAACGAGTTGGTGTCCACCATGATGAGGTCATAGCGTCGAATGGTGGTGCGCCGCCGTTCCCCCGCCAAGGCAAAGGCGGGATAGTTGGTCAGCTGGGACACCATGCGCCCGGCCTGGTCGATGACCTTGTCCAGCTCCTGCATTTTCAAATGCAGGGCATCGTTGATCTGCTTCGTCTCCTCCAGGCTCAGCCGCTGTTCCTCCATCAGCTCGTTGACGTACAGCCGATATCCCTTGGGGGACGGCACCCGTCCGGCGGAGGTGTGGGGCTGCTCCAGATACCCCATCTCGGTGAGGTCGGAGAGTTCATTTCGAATGGTGGCGGAGGATACCTTTAAATCCGCCAGTTCCAAAATCGCCTTGGAGCCCACCGGCTCGGCGGTACGGATATAGCTTTCCACCACAGCCCGCAAAATTTTCTTTTTTCGTTCTGTCAGGTCCAAGCGGCATCCTCCTGTTCTCTCGTATTAGCACTCACTATCCCCGAGTGCTAAAGATACTGTACCACCACCCCCGTGAATTGTCAATAGTTCAGTTGTAAATTAAATGTGAATGGAAATGGGGGATAAAACACACAAGGTTTTTTGCAGTATTCCCGGCCGATTGCTAACCGTTCCCGGAAGAGCGGGGTAATTTCACATTTGAGTCTTTTCATCGGCGGCCATTCGTAGTAAAATATGTATATCTATGTCTATGTTCACCTAGGAGGTCAACCGCTATGGAGCTTTTCACCGCTGCCACCGCCACGTCCTCCGCCTCTCCCAACCTGTTTGAGCGAATACAGCAGGGTTGGGACAGCGCGGTCACCGGGGTTGGCTGGTTCTTCACCAATCTCTCCCCCGCCTTTGTGTTTGCACTGATGGGGATGGCCATTGTGGTGGCCTTTTTCGTGTATTACTGGTACTGCCTCAAGCCCCGGGCCAACTCTCTGGAGTGGATTGCCATGTCCGAGGCCCAGTCCCGGCGCAAGTCCATGAGTCTCACCCTGCCCTACACCCCCATGGAGCGGTGCGACTGGATTCCCCTGGTGTTGGTGACGGTAATCTACGCCATCACCGCCTTCTTCCAGCTGGGCAGTATGTCCGCCCCAGAGTCCTACGTGAAGTTCCAGCAGGGGGACTCCTACACCTTCTCCTTCTCCCAGCCGGTGAAGGTGGATGAGATCTCCTTCTACACCTCTCTGGGCACTGGCACCTACCGTCTGGAGTACACCAACAACGGCTCGGACTGGAAGTGGGTGGACCTGGACCAGAACTACGCCACCTTATTTAAATGGGAGACGGTGGACTTAAACCAGATTCCCGAGGGCATGGACGTGCCCCCGGTGACTCTGGAGGCCACCACCTTCCGCATCACCGCTACCACCGCTGACCGGACAGAAGGCGTGTGGCTGGCCGAGCTGGCCCTGTGGAGTGACGGCGAGCCTCTCACCCCCGACCACGTGGACGTGGGGGCCGAGGCCCTGTTTGACGAGCCGGAGGAGTGGACCACCAAGCAGACCTATATGAACTCCTCCTACTTTGACGAAATCTACCACCCCCGCACCGCCCTGGAGCATCTGAACAACATCTATCCCTATGAGGTCTCCCACCCGCCCCTGGGCAAGCTCATCATGTCCCTTGGCATCGCCCTCTTCGGCATGGTGCCCTTTGGCTGGCGGTTTATGGGTACCCTGTTCGGGGTACTCATGCTGCCCATCCTCTATGTGTTCCTGAAAAACTTCTTTGGCAAGACCCCGGTGGCCTTCTGCGGCACCTGTCTCTTCGCCTTTGACTTCATGCACCTGGTACAGACGCGCATCGGCACCATAGACACCTACGGGGTGTTCTTCATCCTGGTGTCCTACTACTTTATGTACCGCTGGCTGTGCTGCCCCGTGGGCTCTTCCCTGCGGAAAACCGCCGTGCCTCTGTTCCTGTGCGGACTGTTCTGGGGCATCGGCTGCGCCTGCAAGTGGACGGTGATCTACGCCGGGGCCGGTCTGGCGGTGATGTGGCTGCTGGGCCTGGTGTTCCGGTACCGGGAGTGGAAGCTGGACCCCCAGGGCTTCGACTTCATCAGCTTCGTGCTGAGCACCACCTCCCTGTCCATCATCTTCTTTGTGCTCCTGCCCTCGGTGATCTACACCGCCTCCTACATCCCCTACGCCACCGCCCAGGGCAATCTCACCCTGGATAACCTTCTGAATGTGATGTGGAGCAACCAGGAGTTCATGCTCTCCTACCACCAGGGCGTCCACTCCACCCACCCCTACCAGTCCAGTTGGTACCAGTGGATTTTTGACGCCCGGCCCATTCTGTACTATCGGGACCTGGATTTGGCCAACACCGAGGGGGTCAAGAGTCTGTTTGCCTCCTTTAACAATCCCCTGGTGTCCTGGGCAGGCCTGCTGGCCTTCTTCGCCGTGCTCATCCAGACCATCCGCCGCAAATGTGGACGGGGACTGTTCATCCTCATCGCCATTCTCTCTCAGTTCCTGCCCTGGCTGCCCATTGGCCGCACCCTGTTTGCCTATCACTACTTCCCCACCATTCTGTTCCTGGTCTTTGCCATCGCCTACCTGATGAACGACATGCTGGACCGGCACAAGAAGGGGGCCACCCTGGCCGTCTACGGCTTCACTGGGTGCACTGTGGCAGTGTACGCCATCTTCTACCCCGCCCTCACCGGACTGTATATCCCGCTGTGGTACAGCGAGGTGTTCCTGCGTTGGTTCCCCAGCTGGCCTCTATAATCCAAAGAAGTCCAAGGACTTCTTTGGAGAAGGTTTTGCATGGCGGATGTGGCTCGATTTCTTACGAAAAAGTCACCCCATCCGCCATGAGAAGTGTTATTTTCCCGGCACATGTCCGTGAAAATAACGTGATTCCGATTCTTTTCCCGCCTGCGGGCGGGAAAACTCTGCGAGGCTGATTCCCTGTGTATCTCTGTGATTGCCATACCCACACCCGTATTTCCTTTGACAGCACCGCTTCCCTGTCTGACATGATGGCCGCCGCCGTACAGGCGGGGGTCCAGGAGCTGTGCATCACCGACCACTGCGACCTGCTGGACGGGGACGGCAAGCCCACCCTCACCTTCCCCTGGCAGGAGGCTCTGGACCAGTACCACGGCCGGGGGGACGCTCCCCTCACCGTGCGCCTGGGGCTGGAGCTGGGCTCCGCCCCCTATAATCCCCAGGCTGCCCGGGCCATTCTGGCCCAGGCCGGGGAGGAACTGGACTTTGTGCTGGGCTCCCTCCACAACTGGATTGGGGCACAGAACAACCAGGATTTCTACTTTACCAACTTCACCGCTGACCCCGGCCTGTGCCGTCAGGCGGTGGAAAACGCCCTCAGCCATACCTGGGAGCTGGTGAAGGAGCACCCGGATTGCTACGACTCCCTGGCCCACATCAACTATCCTCTGCGCTACATGGCCCGGGACGGACAGCACCTGACCCTGGAGCCCTTCCGGGACCAGGTGGAGGAGATCTTCCGCCAAGTAGCCGCCAGCGGCCACGCCCTGGAGGTAAACACCTGCCGGGGCATGTCCCTGGAGGAGTGGCTGCCTCTGCTGCGCTGGTTCAAGGACTGCGGGGGCGAGTATGTCACCGTGGGGTCGGACGCCCACCAGCCCGAGCACATGGCCCTGGGGATTCCCGAGGCCCTGGAGCTGCTGCGGGAGGCCGGGTTCTCCCACGTCACCACCTACCAGGGCCGCCGCCCTGTCTGTCACAAACTTTAAGGAAAAGGAGTCCTGAACATGAAAATTTCCATTGGCAGTGACCACGGCGCCTTCGCCATGAAAGAGCACCTCAAGCAGTACCTGACCGAACAGGGCCACCAGGTGGTGGACTGCGGCACCTACTCCACCGACAGCTGCGACTACGCCGATTTTGCCAAGGCTGCCGCCCAGCTGGTGGCCAGCGGCGACTGTGACCGGGGCATCGTGATGTGCACCACCGGCATCGGCATCTCCATCGCCGCCAACAAGGTCCGGGGCATCCGGTGCGCGCTGTGCAGCGAGCCCTATTCCGCCGAGATGACCCGCCGCCACAACGACGCCAACATGCTGGCCATGGGCGGCGCTCTCATCGGCCCCAACATGGCCGACCGCATTGTGGACGTGTTCCTCAATACCGAGTTTGAGGGCGGCCGCCATGCGCGCCGTGTGGGTAAGATCATGGCCATTGAAAACGAGGCCTAATTCCCCAAACCATCAAAAAGAGGTGTGAGCTTGGCCCACACCTCTTTCTTTTATTTATGCCATTTGGCTGCCACATACAGGGGTACGAATAGTCCACCCAGCATCACCACCAGCAGGACATACTGTTCCACTTGGGCCCAGAGCTGGCCTTTCTCATGGTTGACTCTTGGTCAAACTGATGCGCAGAATATCCCTCAAGTACGTGGTATCAAACACAGATGCCTCCATCACCTTGAGAAATGTCTGGGTCGGTACCGCCGCCCAATTCACTTCATACCCATTCAGAGCATACAGCTGTCGCATAAATTCCCGTATAGAACGTCCATTTCCTTCCCGGAAGGGGTGGATATAATTCAGCTCTGCAAAATAGTAGGCGCTGCGGTCTACCAATGCCTCAAAGGACAGATTTTGGAGATAATCTTCCTCTGCCAATTCTTCCAGCAGCTTGGACAGCTTTGCTTTTATCTCTCCATGGGTTAAAAATCGGGTATTCCCTTTCATAATGTCTTCCCGACGAAAGTGCCCGGCAAAGGGATAGACATCTCCCAACAGATACCGATGAATCCGGCACAGATGGTTGGGGGAAAAGCGTCCCTGAATGGGATGGGTCAACAGATCACTTTGGCGAACCGCTGAAATATCCGCCTCCAATTTTTTCAGCGTTTCCATATCTCTCAAACCAAAGCGATTTTTCAATACGCTGGTGCCCCGATAGCAGTATATCGACCCTGCAACGGCATAGACGTCGTATTTTCCAAAGCCCTTATCCATGGGCACGCATCCGCTTGACGCCGTAGTCCTTCAACAGTGCGGATACCGCAGCATCCGCACTGACGGTTCCTTTCGTCACCTTCCGGCATAGGCCAACCGCCTTTTCGCTAGGGGTCAATTTCTCAATGGCATGGGTGGTCAAAACATATTCCATTCTCCGTGTTTCCTTGCTGTTCATACCGCCCGCCTCCTTTGCGCTTTGGTAATAGTATACCTGATTTATAGGAAAAACACAATCCCAGAACAGAGCTCATGCCTGTTTCTCAATCTCTCCTAGGATGTTCTCATACCGTGTTTTTGCCGACAGATACCCGCCAAAATACCGCCGCCAGAGTTCCCGGCGCTCCTCCCAGGTTTTCACCTGCTGTTGCAGTCCCTCCACATATTCCAACACCTTGCGGTGATACACCATCTCATAGGTGTGCCGGGCCTTTTCCGGTGTGATGTGGAACTCCCTGCCGATGGCCCGAAAGCTGGCGTTCTCCTCTTCCCGCATGGTGACCATGCGGGAAATCTCCTCTTCTCCCAGCTTCATCGGACAGGGCGGCAGTTTCTCTAACATCTCCTGGGGTGTCCCCGGCTCCCCCGCCCGATACGCCTCCAAAATCTCCCCATAGGTCTTGTCCAGATACCCACAGGCATAGGGATAATTTTGATAGCAATCCATGGCTGTGGAAAACACATTCCGCACCTGTGCGGTGTTGTCGTGGCCCAGGGCAATGGCGATGTGGCGAAGGTACAAGCGCACCTGTCGCACCTTCATTTTGGTGTACTGCTGCCGGACACGGGCGGGAGAAACACCCAATTGGCTGGCAATGGCGGTAAAACTCTGGTCTTGCTGCTCCCGGAGCAGCAAGATCTGATAGCCTGTTTTGTCCTCCTGTAAGGTGCTGTATGGTATATCTGTCATCGGCATATTACCGCCCTCCCGCAACGATTACCTGTAATACAGGTATTTATAATATCATATACAAGTATTCTTTACAACACTCTGCGGTAAAATTTATTCGGGAGTGTGGTAATATGCTGCGATTAAAGCAACTGCGTGAGGAACGTCATCTCAGCCAAGCAGGGCTGGCTCTAAACCTCAATCTGTCTCAATCTACCGTCAGCGCCTACGAAGTGGGGGATCGGACCCCAGATTTGGAAACCCTCGTGGCGATTGCTCAATTTTTCGGCGTATCTCTGGACTATTTGGCCGGACTCACTGAGCAAAAGCGTCTCATGGCACAGAGCGATTTGACCCCGGAGGAGCTGGCACACCTGTATGCCTACCGCCAGTTGAATAGCCGCCAACAAGAGCGGGTGGAGGCTTATATGGATGGTCTGCGGGACAGAGGTTAATTTTTAACGCATAAAGGGGGAAGCAGGTGCTTCCTCCTTTTTCTCTTTCCCTGCCCCCGGGCCGGAGAGATTGACCGTCTAACCTCACAGTCTCAGGCTTGCCAGCCTGGTGGGGACGCTCCCCGCTGGGGGTTCCTTTCTGCTGCCAGAAAGGAACCAAAGACCACCAAAGGCGGGGCCTTCCCCCGCCTTGTGGAATCCACCCCGCGGTACTGGGTGGAGCGTGCACCTTTCTCTTCTCGGCCCTGGACTGGTCCATGTCACATAGATGGCTTTCCGTTCTATGGTTTCCACCTACTCCTCTGCTTGTGCATCCTTCTACCGCCAGGGCCTTATCCTGGTGAGCCGCTGTTCCCAGCGGTCGGTGGCCTGGCTTCCGGCGGCGGGAACGCCGCTTCTCCAAGGTAGGCCCGGCTGTGGAAACCATCCAGCCATAGGGCCAGCTGCCCAGGGTGGCCTGGTGTGGAGGCAGTAGCAGGAGCCACAGCAAGGGTGACGGGCCGAATCCAGTCTTGACGCAGGCCCAGCCTCGTACCCCAGGGAGGTCCTTAGGGGGGAACGCCCTAAGCGATTCTTTCCCCAATTTCTCATCGGGGAGAAATCGGGCCCAGCGGAGCGTCCCTGGCGGGGGCGCTGGTCTGCACACGAGAAATCGGAGAAGCAAAAGTCCTTCATCCGCCCCGTGTCTTAGTTCTCCCCCTTCCTCTTCAAACGAAAAGCAACCATTTTCGGCTGCGAATCCAAAATGCAGCTAAAAACGGTTGCTTTTAAAGTTCAAAAAGGCCGGTGTCCGAAGACACCGGCCTTTTGAATCCATATTGGGACGATTTCTTAGTACATACCGCCCATGTCGGGAGCGGGAGCAGCGGGAGCGGGAGGCTCGGGCTTGTCGGCCACCAGGGCCTCGGTGGTCAGCAGGGTGGCGGACACAGAGGCAGCGTTCTCCAGAGCGGAACGGGTCACCTTGGTGGGGTCCACGATACCGCAGGAGATCATGTCGCAGTACGCCTCCTTGTAGGCGTCGAAGCCGTAGCCCACCTGGCCAGCGGTCTTCACCTTCTCCAGCACCACGGAGCCGTCGATGCCAGCGTTGGTGGCAATCTGCTTCATGGGCTCAGCCAGAGCCTTGGCAATGATCTTCACGCCGGTCTTCTCGTCACCCTCCACGGTGTCCAGCAGGGCCTCCACGGCGCCGATGGCGTTGACGTAGGCAGTGCCGCCGCCAGCCACGATGCCTTCCTCCACGGCGGCACGGGTGGCGTTGAGGGCGTCCTCAATGCGCAGCTTCTTCTCCTTCATCTCGGTCTCGGTGGCAGCACCCACGCGGATGATGGCCACGCCGCCAGCCAGCTTGGCCAGACGCTCCTGGAGCTTCTCCTTGTCGTACTCGGAGGTGGTGTTCTCGATCATGTGACGAATCTGAGACACACGGGCGGCGATGTTCTCGGTGGCGCCAGCGCCGTCCACGATGATGGTGTTCTCCTTGGAGACCTTCACCTGACGGGCAGTGCCCAGCATGGTCAGGTTGGCTTCCTTCAGGTCCATGCCCATGTCGGTGGACACCACGGTGCCGCCGGTGAGGATGGCGATATCCTCCAGCATCTCCTTGCGGCGATCGCCGAAGCCGGGGGCCTTGATGCAGCAGACATTCAGGGTGCCGCGCAGCTTGTTGACCAGCAGGGTGGACAGGGCGTCGCCCTCCACGTCCTCGGCGATGATCAGCAGCTTCTTGCCGCTCTGCACCACCTGCTCCAGCAGGGGCAGCAGCTCCTGGATGGAGGAGATCTTCTTATCGGTGATGAGGATATAGGGGTCGTCCAGCACGGCCTCCATCTTCTCGGTGTCGGTGACCATGTAGGGGGTGATGTAGCCACGGTCCAGCTGCATGCCCTCCACAACCTCAGAGTAGGTCTCGGCGGTCTTGGACTCCTCCACGGTGATGACGCCGTCGTGGGAGACCTTCTCCATGGCCTCAGCAATCAGAGCGCCGATGGTGTCGTCGCCGGAAGAGATGGCGCCAACACGGGCGATGTCAGAGGTGCCGGAGACGGGCTTGGAGTTCTTCTTGATCTCCTCGATGGCGGCGGTGGTGGCCTTGGCAATGCCCTTCTTCATGACCATGGGGTTGGCACCGGCGGCCAGGTTCTTCAGACCCTCACGGATGATGGCCTGAGCCAGCAGGGTGGCGGTGGTGGTACCGTCGCCGGCCACGTCGTTGGTCTTGGTGGAAACTTCCTTGACGATCTGAGCGCCCATGTTCTCAAAGGGGTCGTCCAGCTCAATCTCCTTGGCAATGCTCACACCGTCGTTGGTGATGAGGGGAGTGCCAAACTTCTTATCCAGCACCACGTTGCGGCCCTTGGGACCCATGGTGATCTTCACGGTGTCAGCCAGCTGGTTGACGCCACGCTCCAGAGCGTGACGGGCTTCCTCGCCGTAGCAAATAATCTTAGCCATAATTCAATTACCTCCGTAAGAAAAACTCAATTAGTCCTCGACAATGGCCAGAATGTCATTCTGACGAACAATATTGTACTCTTCTCCATCCACCTTGACTTCGGTGCCGGAGTACTTGCTGGTGAGCACCTTGTCGCCCACCTTCACGGTCATGACGACTTCCTTGCCGTCCACCACGCCGCCGGGACCAACGGCCACAACTTCGGCCATCTCGGGCTTCTCCTTGGCGCTGGCGGTGAGAATGATGCCGCCCTTGGTGGTTTCCTGGGCCTCCATGGCCTTCAAGATCACGCGATCTGCCAGAGGTTTCAGAGTCATAATTGGTTCCTCCTTATATCAATCCAATGGTTTACGGTTTCATGAGTTAGCACTCATTTTACCCGAGTGCTAACTCTAGATAAGATAATAACCGTTTCACTCCAAAAAATCAACCCCTATTTTTGAGAAATAGAGGTTGAGTGAAAAAAATTCATGTTTTGTTCACAAGGCGACAGGGAGAGTGCTAATTCGCCTCTTCCATCCGGGGCTGATAACTGAGGCCCTGGGGGTAGAAGAAATTCACCTTCTTGTCGGATAGGCGGATGTGGTAGCGCTGCTCTCGCAGCACCTCTCCGTCCACCACCGCCACCAGGGGCTGGGGAGCGGTGATGGTGAACTCGGTGCCCTCCACCGCCGTGATCAAATCCGGGTGCTGACGATAGCGGCCCTTGGCGTACTCCCCCACCAGGCGGAAGAAGGTTCTGCGGCTGACCTTGGGTACCACCAGCATCTCCAGCTTGCCGTCATCGGGGAGGTTGTCCCCCACGGGCATGAAGCCGCCGCCGTAATAGCGGCCATTGCACACACATACAATGGCAGTCTGACCCTGGTAGGCGTACTCCCCCGCCTCCACCTGGGTCTGGCGGCTAATACCTTTAAATAAGACATTGGCCACCAGCGAGAGGATATAGGCCCCAATGCCCCGCACCAGGGGCAGACGGCGGTACTTGTGCACGTCGGCGGCAATGCGGGCATCCACTCCCGCACAGAAGATATCCACCCCCAGCTTGCCGTTGCACTCCATCAGGTCAAGGGCCACCTGAGGGCCTCGGCTGAGCTCCTCCAGTTGGGCAAACTTCTCCTTGTTCTCCGGGCCGAAGATTTTCAAAAAGTCGTTGCCCGTGCCCAGAGGCACGTTGGTCACCGCCACATGGTCAAAGCCCGCTGCCCCGTTGATGACCTCGTTTAAGGTCCCGTCCCCGCCGCAGGCGTAAATGCGCAGGGGCTCGCCCCGCTGGGCGGCGGCCCGGGCGATCTCACAGGCCTCCTCCTGGTGCTGAGTATGCACCACTTCACAGTCCAGGTCCAGCTCCTGAATCTGGTCCAGTAACTCATTTTCGTTCCCTGCTTTTCCGGCTGCGGGGTTGACGATAAATAAATGTTTCATTCCATTCTCTCTCCATCACTTCACGCCGTACTGGAACAGGTCGCACTTGAGCATGCCGTTGTACAGCTTCCGCTTCTTGTCCGCCTTTTTCCCGTAGGTGCGCTCAAACTCGGTGTGAGAGGACAGAATGGACACCTGCCAGCCGTCGGGGAACTTGTCCATGGCCCGGCCAAAGGCCCGATACAGCTCCTCGGCCTCCCGCTTCTCCATCAGCCGCTCGCCGTAGGGGGGATTGGTGACCACTCGTCCCCGCAGGCCGCCCCAGTGGAACCGGGTGGCGTCCGCCACTTCAAAGGACACCACATCGTCCACCTCGGCCAGCTGGGCGTTGTGCCGGGCCAGCTCCACCGCCTGGGGGTTGATGTCGCCGCCCCAGATCTCATAGTTTCCATCGAACTCTCCGTCCATGGCCTCGTCGGCGGCATCCAGCCACAGCCCGGAGGGCAGCTGGGTCCACTTCTGGGAGGAGAAGGAGCGGCCCAGGCCAGGGGCCCGGTTCTTGGCGATGAGGGCGGCCTCAATGGCGATGGTACCCGAGCCGCAGAAGGGGTCACAGAAGGGGTCCTTTCCCTTATAGCGGGACAGGGCCACCATAGCCGCCGCCAAGGTCTCCTTCAAGGGGGCGGCCACGCCCTGGGCCCGATAGCCCCGCTTGTACAGGCCCTCGCCGGAGGTGTCCAACATCAGGGAAGCCCGGTCCTTAAAGATGGCAAACTGGACCTGGTACAGCACCCCCGTCTCCGGCAGGGTCTCCAGCCCGTACACCTTGCCCAGCCGCTTGGCAATGGCCTTTTTCACCATGGCCTGGCAGGTGGGCACGGCGTGGAGGGCGGAGTTGATGGCATAGCCCTTCACCGGGAACTTGCCCTCCCGGGGAACAAACTCCTCCCAGGGCAGGGCGTAGGTGCCCTCAAAGAGGGCCTCAAAGTTGGGGGCCATAAACTCCCCCAGGAGAATGAGCACTCTTGCACCGGTGCGCAGGTTCAGATTCAGCCGGGGAATGTCCTTCTTGGTGCCGGTGCACAGCACCCGGCCGTTTTCCGCCCGCACGTCGGCAAGGCCCAGCTTCTTCACCTCATAGCTCACCAGGCTCTCCACCCCCAGCAGGGTGGGAATGACAAATTGCAGTTTCCCGTCCATATTCCATCCTCTCCGGGGGTCTCCCCTGTCGTCTTCAAATGGTCATAATCTTTTTTATTATACCCAATTTGACACCCCATGACAAGGATAATAATTTTTCGATATTTTCTCTAATGGTTACAAATTGTAGTGGTATCGCTGGGGTAGCTATGCTATACTACCCCCAAAGGAGGTGACCAGTATGGACACTGTTTATCAAATTGTCTGGCTGGCGCTGCTGATTATCTTCGCGGTCGCCGAAGCCGCCACCGTGGGCCTGACTTCCGTGTGGTTTGCCATCGGTTCTCTGGGTGCGCTGGTGTGTGCCCTGGCCGGAGGCAACATCTGGCTGCAACTGGGTATTTTCATTGTGCTCTCCCTGGTGTGCCTGGTGGCCCTGCGCCCCCTGGCAAAAAAATATCTGAATAACCGGGTGGAGCCCACCAACGCTGACCGGGTCATTGGGCAAGAGGCCCGGGTCACCCAGGACATTGACAACATCCAGGGCACCGGCGCCGTCACCATCGGCGGTGTCACCTGGACCGCTCGCAGTGAGCACGACACCCCCATCCCCGCCGGGGCCATGGTACGGGTGCTGCGCATAGAAGGTGTCAAAGTTATCGTAGAAGAGTAAGGAGGAAGTAATATGGATTTGATCTCTCTCATCATCCCGGTGGCCGTGATCATCATCATTCTGCTGATCATTGCCGCCAACGTCAAGGTAGTACCCCAGTCCAAGGCCATGGTTGTGGAGCGTTTGGGCGCGTTCCGTGCCGTGTGGAGCGTGGGTCTCCACTTCAAGATTCCCTTTATTGAGCGCGTGGCCAAAATGGTCTCCCTGAAAGAGCAGGTTGTGGACTTCGCCCCCCAGCCCGTCATCACCAAGGACAACGTCACCATGCAGATCGACACCGTCCTGTATTTCCAGATCACCGACCCCAAGCTGTATACCTACGGCGTGGAGCAGCCCCTGAGCGCCATTGAGAACCTCACTGCCACCACCCTGCGTAACATCATTGGCGACCTGGAGCTGGACCAGTCCCTCACCAGCCGTGACCACATCAATACCCAGATGCGCTCCATTCTGGACGAGGCCACCGACCCCTGGGGCATCAAGGTCAACCGTGTGGAGCTGAAGAACATCATGCCTCCCCGGGACATTCAGGAGTCCATGGAGAAGCAGATGCGTGCCGAGCGCGAGCGCCGGGAAGCCATTCTCCAGGCCGAGGGCCAGAAGCAATCTCAGATTCTGGTGGCTGAGGGCGAGAAGCAGTCCGCCATTCTCCGGGCTGACGCCGCCAAGCAGGCCAAGATCATGCAGGCCGAGGCCGAAAAGACCGCCCGCATCCTGGCCGCCGAGGCTGAGAGCGAGGCCATTTTGAAGGTGCAGCAGGCCACCGCCGACGCTTTGAAGCTGTTGAACGAGGCCGCTCCCAACTCCGAAGTGCTCCAGCTCAAGGCTCTGGAGGCCTTCCAGAAGGCCGCCGACGGCCGTGCCACCAAGATCATCATTCCCAGCGAAATTCAGGGACTGGCTGGCCTGTGCGCCTCTGCCAAGACGGTGTTTGATTCCGTGACTCCCAATCCCGCCGCCCCGGCTCCCACCCAGAAGGCTCCTACCCCCAAGCCCTGAGGAAGGCCAGGACTTCCCCATAAGACAACACCCACAGCAACGCTCCTGGAATCCCAGCGATTCCAGGAGCGTTTATCGTGTCGAACCAGATCGACACGATTCTCAAAAATGCCAGCATTTTTTCGAAGAGTTGCAGCCCGCTGCATGCATAATCGGGTCAAAGGACGACCCGATTCCACACTGGCGGGCTGAGAAGTGTTTTTTCCGATGCGCATGTCCCCGGAAAAAACGGATTTTGATTGATTTTCCCGCCCTCGGGCGGGAAAACTCTGCCGAGGGCTTTTTGTCGCTGCAATTTGTCGTTATCCATTTTATTTTGACGTTATCGTCACAAAATCCCATTTTCAATACATGTATAAAGGATGGTGACCCGGAATGTTGTATGACGTTGTCCCCATTCAGACCCGTTATCGAGGCATTGGGCGGTGTCTGGACGGTGCCGATTTTTACCCCAACGAATCCAAGAAAGAGTTTTCCCAGCTGCTGGACCAGTACGCGCAATCCCTGGACCAGTGGCAGAATCCCCCTTCCCAACAGGGGCTGGCCAAAATGATGGAGCTTTGCTCCCTGCTGCGGCAATTCCATTTTCCCTGTGAGGTCATCGTGTACGACTCCACCCCCTTGGAGCGGGCTTACGGCTATGGGCTGGAGTTTCTGGGGGTGGACGTGGCCCACAATCTGGAGGAGTCTCTGCTGTATGGCGAAGTGCCCAACGAAGCGGAGGAATTTCTCAACGAGCACGGTCTGTGCCCCCGCACCGAGGATGTGGCGCAGATTCTCCCGCTGCTGGACTGCGACGACGACGATAAGGACTGGGCCCCCTGCTATGTGTACACCGTCTCCATCCAGAGAAACACCGGCCCCCGGGATATTCCAGACATCTACCGGAAGCCCCTGCAAAAGGAGATCTTGCACCTGCATTTTGACAGCGTGTACCGGGACCTGTCCATGGTGTCCTATGAGTTCTCCTTTGACCACCTGTCCCACGACTTCCCCAAGGTCAACAGCCTGACCATGTACGCGTTCCTCATGTACGTCATCTCCCAGGAGGAGAGCCCGGACAAACACCTGACCATCTGCAACTACCTGACCTTCATGGAGCCCACGATTCTTGGGGCAGATGCCCTCATCCACTGGCACCTCACCCGTGCGCTGGAACTTGACCCGGGAAACCGGGATGTACTGCGTTGGATTCTCTCGGTCTATGACGGAAACCCGGACTGCCCCTTCTCCCAGGCGCAGCTGGAGGAGTACCGACAGACCTTGGAGCACAGAAAGGAGTAACCATGGACCTGCTAACTGCCTATCTCACCCATGCGGTGGAATTTCTCATTGCAGCTGTCCCTCTCATTCTAACCTTCATACTCTTAAAAGTATTTCGGCAGCCTCCCAAAGTGGCGGCCTGTTGCGTGGCCCTCTACCTCCCCGTCAGCGTATTCTTTTGGGTTCAACTCAAGGACCTATTTCTGGTTTTGTACCAGGGTGTCCCCTATCTCTCCAGTTTTCTCTGGATTTGGGCGGAACATATCTTGTGGAAACAAAAAACAAGGAGGAAATGACGTATGAACGTACGCCTACATGGAATTCTCCCTGAGGGACTGGGTCTGCACTTTATGCACCATGGAAACCGGGTGGATCTGTCCCCGGACACTCCGGTGGAAGTGGACGTGGCAGAGGGCGAGACCCTCACCCTGGTCCAAGACCCGCCCTTAACCAGCAAATGGAAGGTCTTGGCCGCCCTGGGCATTGTGATCACCGCACCATTACAGGTTGCCCTGCATTTCGGCGACACCAAATGGGATGACGTGATGCCCTACCGCCTGGGGGCTGTGCTCCGTCCCACTAAGGAAGGCTCTTGCACGGTCCAAGTCATCAAGTCGAACCAAGCCCTACATCCCCCAAAACTGGAGATCACGGGGGATGGGGTGGCTCTGGAGGAGTCCACCTGTGAGCCGGTTCCCCAAGTGCTCCATCAGGCATTCTTCATCCACATGTGCCGTGTGTTTGGAATGCTTCTGTGGGCCCTGGTCCTGTTTGGTGCACTCTTGTATGTTGCCGTAACGCATCAGATTTATGGGGCCGCAGCCATCTGCGCCGTGGTAGCCCTGGCCCTGGTTCTGGTGTGCGGGTACATCGGCATCTATAACCGGACGGTGCTGCGCCGGGATATGGAACATTTAGAACAAATTAGCGGATACCTAGGACTATAAACGTCCTAGGCATCCGCTAATTTTGTGCATATTTTACAATTAATTTGTACTAGTTATTGTTTTTATAAACAAATATGTTAAAATGGAGAAAAGCACCAAATAGAGGAAGGAGGGAGACATGGAGTGGCTCCTATGGAATCCTTTTTGGCCCAGCTATATCGTCGGGAATATCCCCTCCTGTACCGGGTTGCCTATCGCCTGACGGGCAGCCGAGACGATGCCCAAGACATGATACAAAAGACTTTCCTATTGGCCATTTCCCAGCAGGAGGATCTGGAAAGGCACCCCAACCCAGGGGGCTGGCTGGTGGTAACCTTGAACAATCTGGTGAAAAATGAGCGGCGGCGCATGTCCCATCAGGCGGAAATTCCCCTAGAGGATGTGTCCCAATTCCCCGCCCAAGAGCCGGACATCCCCTTCGGGGAGTCCCTCCCCGATGGTCTATCGCAGGAGGAACAGCAGCTTTTGAGCTGGAAATATGAGCTGGAGCTGGATCATCAAGAGATGGCCCGGCGGCTGGGCATCTCCCCGGCGGCCTGCCGGGCCCGGCTGTCCCGGCTGTTGAAAAAATGCCGGGACTTGATGGAGGCCCCGCCGGAACCCGAAAAAAAGAAATTTTCTAACCATGTCACAAAACCGTCTTCCCAATACATGAATAGGGTGAGGGCGGGGAAAGGAGGCACCCATGGCTGAATACGATGAACGCATCCGGCGTCTGCATCCCGTTCCCAACCGGAGCGAGTTGGAACAGCTCTCCCCGGAAGAGCTGGCCCAGGCCATGGAGCAGGCTCTGGACGACATGACCGAGGACACCTACGACCAGGCGGTCATCGACGCCTACCTGGATGCCTTAGATGCCAAAACTCCCATACCGGAAGCTCCCGATATGGAGGAGTCCTACGGGCAGTTCCAATCCATGCTGTCCAAGGCTCTGCCCACTGAGGAGTCCCCTAGGCGCAAGCGGCGGGGCGCTGTGTTGCGCCTAACTCTACGGGTGGCGTTGGCTGCCGCCTTTCTGTTTGGATGCCTGGTGGCAGCTCAGGCCTCGGGTGTGGATATCTTTGGCGCTGTAGCTCGATGGACAGATGAAATATTCCACTTCGAAGTCCAGGAGACCCATACGGCCTCAGATTGGTATGTTCCATACAGGGAGGAACTAGAGTCCATGGGGTTGGATACAGCATTTATGCCCACTTGGATTCCTAAAGGTTATACAATTGGAGAAGTTGAAGTAACCACCCTTTCAGATTGGGTAGAATTTTATGTTCCATTCAACAATGAAGACGGCTCTACAATTCATTATTTGATTTCCATTCATAATACTATGGAAGACATCAGTTATCGGGCATTTGAAAAGGACAATCAACTGGTGCAAGTATACCAAGTCAATGAAAAAACAGTATATTTTTTCCATAACATGGATAGTGCGAAGGCGGTATGCCACCACCAAAACGTGGTTTATTATCTCTCAGGCGACATTACAGAGGACATTGTTCTGAAGTTTTTCACTTCTATCAACTTAACCTCATAGTATTTATATTAGTCTCAAATAATGTAGAAACTCAGGTGAAAATGATGAAAAAAATATCTTTTGTCTTAGCGGCTGTACTGTCAATTTTGCTTGTCTGTCCTATTGGTGCCCAGGCTCAAACGAGATCCAGTCAGTATCTGGGCACATATGCAGCCAGCATTTCTCAAGGGGATACAAGTGGCGAAATCGTCGTTAATTTCTCCATCTTGGCTGAAAAATCCCTCCCCAAAATCGGTGCATTGAAAATTGATATCTACCGGACCAGTGGAGATCGTGCAGTCACCATCTGGGGCAGTACCTCAAACGGATTGCTTTCTCCAAAAAGTTCCATACGATATTCCTATAGCTATACATACAAAGGCATTCCAACTGTCTCTTACTACGCTGTTGTCACCGTCTGTGCGGGAACCTCCACCAGTTATGACACCAGGACCGTGAAAACATCGGTAGTACAGGCCCCCAAGTAAATACGCCACCCCACAGCAGACCGGGCTCGGAGAAGATTTCTCCGAGCCCGGTCTATTCTCTATTCACCACACAAATAAATTTTCAAAAATTTTTGCTTTGTGTGTAACATATTAGTGAAGTAAAGACATATACATTATGACAGAACAAATCCACATACCTTCGCACCTCCCGCCATTTCCTTGAAATTTTATCGGCTCCACTTACCGCATTCTCCCAAAAGAACTTTATTATAAAGGAGGGATTCCAATGGGGTTCTAAGTATCTTTCTGGCATAAATGCACTGTTCCTGTACACCCCTTTTGCAAAATATACATAACGAGAGAGGAGAACAACAATGTTGAAACGATGCTGGAAAAGAGTTACTTCGATGGTCTTGGTTCTGGCGCTTCTGATCCAGATATCTCCGCTGGTTGCTCGCGCCGAAGAAGCTTATCCCGCCAATCCAGAATGTGATCCTCAGTCAGGAATGTCCGCTCTGTATGAGTATACACCTTTTGAGGCAGGGTCAGCAGGCACCGCCTACGTAAATACCTATCTTGGCTCGCTGCATCTTCGCCGCAGCGATCTTTCCCTTGGTGGAGAAAGAATGCCTGTTACAATCGAGTTCTACTTTGATCCCGTAAATGATACCAGCAACAATCCCTACGGAGCAGGCTGGACTACCACTTATAATCAGTTGCTTTCCTATGATCAACAGACCAGCAGATATGCATACAAAAACGAAAACGGAACCTGGATCTACTTCGTTGACTCAGGAGAACGAAGCGACTCTGGCTCTGAAATTTGGGTTGAGGATGTAGAGTACGGCATTGGTGAGGTTGGCGTAGAACTTTTCCGCTCTGCCCAGACATCAGAAACAGACTATACATCCATGGACCTTGTCTCTGGTGATGTGCACTACAGCTTTGACAGCACTGGTCGTCTTACAAAGATGTCCAGCGGAGCAAACCAGATTCTTATTTCTTATGTTGATGACACAAATGCAATTGCTACCATTACAGACTCCGTCGGTCGGGTGTACACATTTAACTATTCCAGTGGTTTCCTGTCTTCCATTACCTGCAAGGATTCCACCGGCAAGGCAATTACCAACGGTACCAATTCTGTTACCATAAGCTACACCGTAACAGATAATCTGCTCACCACCGTAACCCGTGAAAACGGCGATGTTATTTCTTATCAATACGACTCAGCTCAACGTCTGCAAAGCGTATCCAATGTAGATCGGCGTGGATATACTTTTACTTATTCCGAAAACTCTCCCAAAGTTACCTGCGTAACCGCCAAAGCCGCAATGGGAACCACACAGGAGGCAACTGGTACAGAAACAGTCATTGAACACCCCACTTTGGATTCTGTAACAATTACCAGCGATACGGTTCAAGAAGAATACACATTTGATCAATGTGGACGAGCTATCCAGTGTGAAATGCTGACTGCCACATCCGAAACTACTCATGGTACGTCAGATGACGGTGCTTTTGAGTGCGTCTATGGCATGAACATGACCTATGGCTATGTCACTGATGACGATGGCACAGTATCCAATACAATTGTGGACGTGGAAGCCTATGATGCCGATGGAGTAATCGAAGATACCGATAAGAGCGGAGATGAGGCTCCCCAGGCATCTGATCCCACTAAATCTGGGTCTAATAATACCACGTACACAAAAGATGCCTACGGCAATATTCTCTCAGAAACCTATACCCAGGGGAAGCTTCAGCAGACAAACTATTACACCTATTCTGAGGATGGAAACTACCTAACCTCCCACACCGATGAAAACGGCAATACCGTTGAGTACCAGTATAACCAGGATTCTGGTTTGCTGGAGTATTTGATTGATGCCAATGGAAACAAAACCGAATATAGCTACAATGCCGTCCGTGAACTTCAGGCTGCCCATCTCGATGTTTCCAATCTGACCAACGGTTCTGGGATGAATGCCCAGTACAATTATACAAAAGGACTGTTAACAACCCTCATATATGGAGCGTATCAGTACCATTTCCAATATGACATCTGGGGAAATGTTCTATCCGTCAGAATGAACGGGAGTCTCCTGGTATCTTATGATTATGGAGATCATGCGCACACAGGACAAGTGCAAACCATGACCTACGGCAATGGGCAAAAGGTGTTCTACAACTATAACTCACTGGGGCAAGTTGTAAATGTGGGCTACACCAATCAACTCAATCGCTTCACATATACCTATGCATCTGATGGCTCCCTGACTCAAATCCAAGATAATATTATGAAAGAAATCATAAAGTATACAGACTCTGGATTTGAAATCAGGACGACTTCCAATCAACTCATCTACTCCTATACCGGAGACGAAAACGGCAACAGCACGGAAAGCTTCAACGGACTAACCTTCCATACCTCTTCTAACTCCACTAACAATACAACTACAATTACCAATGAAAAAGGAACTTCCTTAATCAAAGCTAGTCGTGCATATGACGCTCTTGACCGCTTGAGCACTAAGACTGTCATTGCAGGCTTTGTCAAGATTACCAATAGCTACAACTATCGGTCGGATAAAGACGGCAACAGCGGTAACCTTGTCGACAGCTATCATGCTGGTTACGTTGTCGGCGATACCAAACAGACCTCCCTGACCTTTAACTATACATATGATGGCAATGGCAATATCACAGGAGTCACTCAAACCGAACATTCTGGTAAAGTGTTCCCCAATCCCGATCCTCAACCCACCAAGGGTTTGGAGATCATGAGTGTCGATTCATCTGAGACTGTAACCAGCAGCTATACTAGCACCTATACTTATGACGAAGCAGGACAACTGGTAGAAGCAGTGGATGGGGAAACAAGCAAAATCTACCGTTATAAGTACGACAATTCCGGCAACATCATCCGTATGGAAGAAGTGGAACGTGACGAAGCAGGGAACGAAGTTACCACCAGCAATAAAACATTCAGCTATACCAATGGCATTCTTTCCTCTTATCGAGACGGGAATACAACCGTAACATACCGTACGGACGCAATGGGTAATCCCATCGCCATTTCTACTGGCACAGGTACCCAATCCCTAACTTGGGGAGAGGGTCGCATGCTGTTGCGTGTGAAACAAAATGCCTCTAACTACTCTCAATATACCTATAACGCTGATGGTCTGCGAATCAAAAAGGATGTCATGAAGGACGGCCAGTTGACGACCTCCAAATACGTCTGGGGTAATAACGGACTGGCTGGTATTATTACCAACAATATGTCTAGCACCACAACCGTGGTACCCCTATACGACAGCAGTGGTGAAGCCATTGGTTTCAGTGTAAAGAAAGTCGGAGGAATAATACCTCCCATCTCCACGGAGCCTGTTGTCTATACTTACGTCAAAAATCTACAGGGTGATGTCATTCGGATTCTTGACAAAACTGGTAGAACCGTTGTAAGTTACACATATGACCCCTGGGGTGTTCCAACCGTCACTGGCGACACGGAACTGGCAGCTCTCAACCCCTGCTCTTACCGTGGATATGATTACGACGAAGAAACCGGGTACTACTATCTTCAGAGTCGGTATTATGATCCCGAGATCGGAAGGTTTTTAAATTCAGATGACGCAGCTTTTTTGGAAGCAAATGGTACCATATTAGGCTACAATTTATTTTCCTACTGCTGTAATAGCCCAATCTCGATCGAAGACAAAAGCGGTCACTTTGGGACACCAATTCAATGGGCATGTGCCATTATTGGGGCATTGGTAGGTATACCTTTTGGAAAGTGGCTTGCTAATAAACTAGGATACTACTCTGGTCCAAAATATCTCGCAATTCGTGCTGGCGCAATCATCGGTGGAGCTGTCTTAGGCTGGTTTTCAGGTAAACTAATTACTAAATTAGCCGCTATGTATATAAAATCCCACCCTGAGGTTTATGTAAAAATAATTTCTCGCTATGGTTATGCCACGCTCATTCAAATAAAAAGTTTTCTTGGCTTGAATGGACCACTATCTTCATTTTTTCAAACATTATTAAGTAGACTTGAAGCTAACAGAATCAATCATATTCTCTTACCACATCACAATTGGCGTATGATTGGAGCTACACAGTGGAAAGATGTCCAAAGAGCAATCATTTATGTCCTTTGTAATGGCGCATCGAAACCTTATAAAGCCGATTCGCGTTTAATATATGCAAGATATAGAGGGCATATAATTGAAATTCAAATTAAAATTGTGAACGGAATCATAAAAATTGTAGATGGATGGGTGGTAGGACGATGATGAACCATATTGAGTGGATTCAATCAGACCCCACACTGGATACGCTGGAGTCTATAAATGATTGGGAAAATGTTTACTTGTATCTTATCAATTTAGATTACATTCACAGAACAGACACTCCCGTCTATCTCAGAGGTCTCACCTCCAATTGGTATGCGCTCTCGGAAGCAAATCTGCCTGACTCTCACTTTGAAGCTTTCTATTCGCTTTTTTTACATGGAGTACACCACGGCAGGCAAAACTTATATAATGACTATCGATTTTTAACACTACTTGGCTATATGGTCTCGGTATCTCCACATTTATTTCCGAATCCGTTGAATGCAACAGCACTACTTAAACAGGCAGAGAAATTGTCTAATCACAATCTGTTTGTACACCTGCTTTACTTAGGTAGTATAGGTTCTTCCCAAACGCTCCCCCAATACGAAGCTGTAAAATCTGAGTTTTCCCAATCCTCTTACAATTGGCTTGTGGGCAACTCCGCATTTGAGCGATATTTTCGTGAAGTGTTATCTACCTCGCTACTATAATCTTAAACGATAAAGAAAGTGGCAATCCTGTCGCAGAATAGAATCTTTCTAAAATTTCGCTGGATAAACGTTATCCCGGTTTGTCGTTTGGACAAACCGGGATAACGTTTTTATCTGCTGCATTTTAAAATCCGGGATGAAATCTGCATTTTTCAACAGCCTCAATTTCATCCTTACGTCTCTCCTCCGCAGGCTGGGTGGGCTGGGGACTGACCTCCAGGGTGGGAGTAACCTCCGGCTCCGGGGTAGGAGTGGGGCTCGGTGTTGGGGCAGGTGTGGGATCGGGCTGGGAGAGATACTCCTCCAGGCACAGCCCGCTCTCATACACCTTGGTGGCCAGCTCTACCCCCAGGTAGCGCACATGCCAGGGCTCGTACTGGTACCCGGTGATGCCCTCTTTCCCCTTGGGGTAGCGGATGATGAATCCGTACTCATGGGCGTGGGCGGCCAGCCACTTCCCCGCCGGGGTGTTGCCGTAGTTGTTGCTGATGCTGCCAATGTCAAAGGCCAATCCCGTCTGGTGCTCCGAGTGCCCCGGCCAGGCGGAATAGGTGTTGGCCGCCGCTACCCCGTCTGTGGCGGCATACTTGCGGTACAGCTTGTCCTGATAGTCAAAGGAGCGGTAACCGCTGAGCAGGGGCATGGAGAACCCGGCGTTTCTCGCCCCCGCCTGGAGGCGGCTGAGGGCGGCGCTGGCTGTGGCGTTATACCCGCCATAGCTGCGGGGCAGAGCATAGGTCTTGTTCACCAGCAGCACCCCCTTGAGGTAGGTGGGCTGCACCGTGTCATAGTAGCGGTACGCCTTGCCGCTGGGGCTGAGGGTCTGGGGCTTGGAGGTGGACGAACCCCCGGTGGAGGAGCCGCCTCCCTGGCTGCCTCCTCCTCCCAGAGAGCTGCCCCCCTGCCCGGACTGGGTGGGCTTGGGGGTGGGCGGCGTGGTGGGAGTGGCCGTCTCCTGGGGCTTCTGGGTCACCTCCGGGCTGGGGGAGAGCGAGGGACTCACCTGGGGCAGTTCCGACTCCGCTGTCCCCGGCTGGGTGTGCTCCACCCCTTGGGTAGCGGGGGCCTGGGTCCCTACCTGGTTGGCGGTGTCTCCACACCCTGCGGCCAACAGAGCCAGGGCTGCCGCCCAAGCTGCCAGAGCCACCAAACGCTTGTCTCTCATGGCCGTTCCTCGCTTTCTCTCCGCCTCCCATGGAGGCCGGATGTACAGTTACCCTCATTTTACCGAAAATTCCCCCCGGTGTAAATGGACTTTCACAAATATTTATAAAATCTCAAGGGTAGTACACCTCTTGCAGCACCAGGCCCTGGGCGGGGGCAGTTTTCCCCGCTGCGGTGCGCTCACGGGCCTCCAAAATATCCACCATGCTCTCGGGGGTGCGCTGGCCCAGCCCCACCTCCAGCAGAGTGCCGGTCAAAATCCGCACCATGTTGTACAGGAAGCCGTCCCCCTGGTACACCAGGGTCAAATCACTTCCACACACCTCGACCCCGATGTGGAAAACTTCCCGCACCGTGGACTTTTTGAAGCGGCGATTTCCACAAAAGGAGCGGAAGTCGTGCTTCCCGGTGAGGTACCCGGCGGCCCGCTCCATGGCAGCCAGGTCCAAAGGCTCCTCCACCCGGTACTGGTATTTCCGGGCGAACACGTTGGGGACACTGCCCATGCGGATGTGGTAGCGGTACTCCTTGCCGGTGGCAGACAGGCGGGCATGGAACCGCTCTCCCACTTCCACCACTTCCACCACCGCCACATCCTCGGGGAGATAGCGGTTGAGGTAGTTCTGTACCTCCTGGGGGGTGTAGCCCTCTGGCAGATGAACGCTGGCCACCTGGCCACGGGCGTGGACCCCGGCGTCGGTGCGGCCCGCTCCCTGAATTTCCACAGGCTTCCCCACCATACGGGACAACACACCCTCCAGGCGGCCCTGGAGGGTGTTGTCGGTGTTGCCCTGACGCTGCCAGCCGTCGTACCGTGTGCCGTCGTACTGTATCGTCAGTTTGAAATTCATTTCTTACTTCTTGGCCTTGGTGTTCACCACGTCGGTGAGCAGGGCGGCGAACTCGTCGAAGGACATGGCACCCAGGTCGCCGTCGGCGCGGTGACGGGGGGAGACGGTGCCGTTCTCCATATCCCGGTCGCCCACCACCAGCATGTAGGGGACCTTCTCCAGCTGGGCCTCCCGGATCTTCTTGCCGATCTTCTCGTTGCGGTGGTCCACTTCCACCCGGAAGCCCATGTTGTCCAGCTTGGAAGCCACCTGGTCGGCGTACTCGGCGGCCCGGTCGGTGACGGGCAGCACCTTCACCTGCACCGGGGACAGCCAGGTGGGGAAAGCACCGGCAAAGTGCTCGGTGATGACGCCGATGAACCGCTCGATGGAGCCCAGCACCACCCGGTGGATCATGACGGGGCGGTGCTTCTCGCCGTCCTCGCCCACGTACTCCAGCTCGAAGCGCTCAGGCAGCTGCATGTCCAGCTGGATGGTGCCGCACTGCCAGGTACGGCCCAGGGAGTCGGCCAGATGGAAGTCCAGCTTGGGGCCGTAGAAGGCGCCGTCGCCCTCGTTGATGACGTAGTCCTTGCCCAGCTCCTCCACAGCGGCCTTCAGGGTCTCGGTGGCGAAGTCCCAGTCCTTCTCGTCGCCCATGTGGTCCTCGGGCATGGTGGACACCTCGATCTGATAGCTCAGGCCGAACACGGAGTACACCTCATCGAACAGGCGCACCACGTTTTTGATCTCGTCCTTCATCTGGTCCCAGGTCATAAAGATGTGGGCGTCGTCCTGGGTGAAGCAGCGCACCCGGAACAGGCCGTGGAGGGCGCCGGACAGCTCGTGGCGGTGCACCAGGCCCAGCTCACCCACACGCAGGGGCAGGTCCCGGTAGGAGTGGGGCTGGCTGGAGTACACCAGCATGCCGCCGGGGCAGTTCATGGGCTTGATGGCAAAGTCGGTGCCGTCGATGACGGTGGTGTACATGTTGTCCTTGTAGTGGTCCCAGTGGCCGGACCGCTCCCACAGCTGACGGTTGAGCATCATGGGGGTGGAGATCTCCACATAGCCGTAGCGCTTGTGCACCTGACGCCAGTAGTCAATCAGGGTGTTGCGCAGCACCATGCCCTTGGGCAGGAAGAAGGGGAAGCCGGGGCCCTCGTCCCGGAGCATAAACAGGCCCAGCTCACGGCCCAGCTTCCGGTGGTCCCGCTTCTTGGCCTCCTCGATCTTGGCCAGGTACTCATCCAGTTCGTCCTTCTTGGGGAAGGCCACGCCGTAGATACGCTGGAGGGTCTGGCGGTTGGAGTCGCCACGCCAGTAGGCGGCGTTACAGGCGGTAAGCTTGATGGCGTTGCCCTTGATGCGGCCGGTGGAGTCCAGGTGGGGACCGGCGCACAGGTCGGTAAACTCGCCCTGACGGTAGAAGGAGATGACGGCGTCCTCGGGGAGATCGTTGATGAGCTCCACCTTGTAGGGCTCGCCCTTCTCCTCCATGAGAGCCAGAGCCTCAGCCCGGGGCAGCTCAAACCGCTCCAGCTTCAGCTTCTCCTTGCAGATCTTGCGCATCTCCGCCTCCAGCTCAGCCAGCTGGGTCTCGGAGAAGGGCTCGGGGGTGTCAAAGTCGTAGTAGAAGCCGTTCTCAATGGCGGGACCGATGGCCAGCTTCACCTCGGGGTGCAGCCGCTTCATGGCCTGGGCCAGCACATGGGAACAGGTGTGCCAATAGGTCTTGCGGTACTCGGGATTTTCAAAGGTGTACAGATTCTTTTCTTCGCTCATGGTATTGCCCTCCTATCAGATTGTTTCGGGGCGAAGGTATGCAAAAGCCTCACCCCTGAGAATGGTTCAGGGGTGAGGTATGTAGCTACGCTGCACCTGTTCGCGACGCACGGCTTCCCTCCGACTCGGGCAAAAAACAGATTTGCCAGCAAATCTTATTTTTCGCCCTCGCTCCGGTCCATCCGTGCTGCTCACGACGGTTCCACGCACTTATACTCCACGGTTCCACCCTGCTTGCAAAGCGAAGTGCGTAGCACCCGAAAGCAGGGCAACAGCGACACACGCAGACCGAAAAACAGGCCGGGCGTAGCCCGGCGGCATGTTCGGCGGAGTGTGGAGCAGTTGGCCGTTGCGAAGGGTGCGAGCATGACACCAAAAGTGCGCCAGTGCCTGCACATAACGTCTTGCCGCTTGTGTCCTCTGTAACGGGAGGGTCCCGTCCCGGTCATGTCCCGGGCAGCTCGGGAGTGGTACCGCCGAAGGCAATTGCAGGATGCTTGCACCAAACACATCCCTCTCTGGGCAGCTGCTGATTTCGGCTCTTCTCCGTCCACGCCATTTTGATGGGGACACTATATCACCTGGGAGTCAAAATGTCAAGGGGAGTTGAAAGGCATTGCCAGACCAAGAGCCTCCCTTGTGTAAAGGGAGGTGGGCCGACGCAAGTCGGCTCGGAGGGATTGTCGGGACCAAGGTACAGACAACCCCTTGCACAGGGGAGCCTTTTTCATTCTTCCTTCCCCACTCTCTTATAGAGAATAGGCTCATCATACCCGAAGGTCCGCTTGCCATTGACCTCCATGCTCTCGGTGACCTCCAGCACCTCCGGGGAGAAGCGCTCAAAGAGGGTGAACTTCAGCACCGGGGAGAACATACTCACGCTGCCCCCCTCCCACACGCCGTCCACCTTGCGGTAGAGGGCCGGGGTAAACTTCTCAGACACCTTCAGCTGGTTGTAGTCCACCTCTCCCAGCTGGTCATAGGTGAAGGTGTTCTTATCGTAGCCCTGGGGAATCTCGTAGGAGGTCAGCTTCACATCCTCTCCCTCCTGGGTAAAGAGGAACAGGTGCGGCGCGGCGTGGGTGCTGCCGTTTCCGGTGTAGTAGCTCTCCTCCACCACGAAGAGCCCTTCAAAGTCGGCGGGCAGGTTGGTGATTTTCTCGTTGCACACAGTGTTCACGTGGCGGGCATAGGGGAAATTCTCCCCCGCCTTCTCTTTTTCCTCAAACTGGGCCTTGTTGTCAAAGTGGCCGGTGAGCAGGGCCACCAGTTCGTTTAGTTGCTCCATGATGATGCTTCCTTTCCCATTCGTTTTTTCCAGTATACCCTGCTTTGGTGGTACAAAGGTGAATATTCTGTGAAAAAATCACCCAATCCCCGGGATTTCTCCCAGAGATTGGGTGATGTTTCATCATTCTGGTTTCTGGATGCCAAAGAAGCGGCACCCGTTTGCACAGGTGGCCTCCACCACCTCCGCCACGGTCAGGTTTTTCACCAGGGCAATAGTCTCCGCCACCCGGTAGACGTGGCGGGAGTCGTTGCGGCGGCCCCTAAAGGGCTCAGGAGAGAGATAGGGAGAATCCGTCTCAATCATGATCCGGTCCAGAGGCAGCCACTCCAGCACCTCCAACGCCTTGCGGGCATTTTTGTAGGTGACCACTCCGGTGAAGGAGAGCATCCATCCCATTTTCACCAGGGTTTTGGCGTCCTCCAGGCTGCCGGAGTAGCAGTGGTACACGCCCGTAATATTGGGGTGGGCCTGCACCGCCTCCAGGCAGTCCCCGTGGGCCTCCCGGTCGTGGACGATGATGGGAAGATTCAGCTTCTCCGCCAGGTCCATCTGGGCGTGGAACACGTGCTTTTGCAGCTCCCGGGGCGGGTTGTCCTTCCAGTAGTAGTCCAGGCCGATCTCGCCGATGGCCCGCACCTTCTGGTGCTCCCGAGCCAGCTGTTCCAGTTCGGTAAGCCAGCTGTCCTGCCAATCCCCGCAGTCCCCGGGGTGGACACCCACAGCGGCGTACACGTAGGGGAAGGTCTCAGAGAGCTCCACGGCGGTGCGGGAGGTGGCCAAGTCACAGCCGGGGTTCACCACCAGCCCTACCCCGGCCTGGGGCAGGGCGGCGAGAACTTCCATGCGGTCGTCCTTGAACTGGTTGGAGTCGTAGTGGGCGTGGGTGTCAAAGAGCATGGTAGACACCCTCGTTAGCACAGCTTAGCCCCGGCGGGGATGGCGTCGCTGACCATGAGCAGGTTTAGCTTCTCCTCGCCACGCTCGGTGTGCACGGCGGAGATGAGCATACCCTGGCTCTCCTGGCCCATCATCTTGCGGGGGGGCAGGTTGACAATGGCCACCAGGGTCTTGCCGATGAGCTCCTCGGGCTTGTAGTACTGGGCGATGCCGGAGAGAATCTGACGGTGGGTTCCGGTGCCGTCGTCCAGGGTAAATTTCAAGAGCTTGTTGCTCTTCTTCACGTTCTCGCAGTTCACAACCTTCACAGCACGGAGGTCATTCTTGCAGAAGGTGTCAAAGTCCACGTGCTCCTCGCTCAGGGGCTCCACCTCCAGGGCGGGGAGAGCGGCCTTCTTGGCCTCTTCGGCCACCCGCTCCAGCTCCTCCAGGGCCTTCTCGGCGTCCACACGGGGGAACAGGTTCTCACCCTTGGACACGGTGGCATGGTCGCTGAGGCTGCCCCACACGCCGGCGCTGTCCCAAGTGCGGCAGCCCTCGCAGGCGCCGATCTGGGCAAACAGCTTGTCCATGCTCTCGGGCATGAAGGGGGTGAGGAGCACGCCGCAGATGCGGGTGGTCTCCAGCAGGTTGTACAGCACGTGGGCCAGCCGGGCGCCGCTTTGCTCCATGTCCTTGGCCAGGGCCCAGGGGGCGTTCTCGTCGATATACTTGTTGGCCCGCTGAATGACCTTGAACACTTCCTCCAGAGCCTTGTGAGGGGCGTAGGTGTCCATGTCCTTCTGGTAGGCGTCCCGCAGGGCGGAGGCCATGCTAATGAGCTGGGTGTCCACCTCCTGGGGCTCGGCCCAGGTCTTACACCCGGCGGGCAGCTGGCCGCCGAAGTACTTGCCCACCATGGCGGTGGTGCGGCTGACCAGGTTGCCCAGGTCGTTGGCCAGGTCGGTGTTGATGGTCTGGATGAGCAGTTCGTTGGAGAAGTTGCCGTCGGAGCCGAAGGGGAAGGTGCGCATGAGGAAGAAGCGCAGAGCGTCCACGCCGAACATCTCGGCCAGGATATAGGGGTCCACCACGTTGCCCTTGGACTTGGACATCTTGCCGCCGTCCAGCAGCAGCCAGCCGTGGCCGAACACCTTGCGGGGCAAAGGCAGTCCCAGGCTCATGAGCATGGCGGGCCAGATGATGGAGTGGAAGCGGACGATCTCCTTGCCCACGATGTGCACGTCGGCGGGCCAGAACTTATCGAAGTCGTCGTACTTGTCGTTGTCATAGCCCAGGGCGGTGATGTAGTTGGACAGAGCGTCCACCCACACATACACCACGTGGCCGGGGTCGAAGTCCACGGGCACACCCCAGGTGAAGGAGGTACGGGACACACACAGGTCCTCCAGGCCGGGCTTGATGAAGTTGTTCACCATCTCGTTGACCCGGCTGCGGGGCTCCAGGAAGTCGGTGTTCTCCAGCAGGTCCTGGATGCGGTCGGCGTACTTGGACAGGCGGAAGAAGTAGGCCTCCTCCTCAGCGTCCTGCACCTCCCGGCCACAGTCGGGACACTTGCCGTCCACCAGCTGGGACTCGGTCCAGAAGGACTCGCAGGGCTTGCAGTACTTGCCCACATACTTGCCCTTGTAGATGTCCCCGTTCTCGTACATCTTCTTAAAGATTTTCTGGATGGCGGAGACATGGTAGTCGTCGGTGGTGCGGATGAAGCGGTCATTGGAGATGTTCATCAGCTTCCACAAATCCAGCACGCCCCGGTCGCCGCACACGATCTTGTCCACGAACTCCTTGGGGGACACGCCGGCCTCGGCGGCCTTGTCCTCGATCTTCTGGCCGTGCTCGTCGGTGCCGGTGAGGAACATCACCTCACGGCCCCGCAGCCGCTGATAGCGGGCGATGGCGTCGGTGGCCACGGTGCAGTAGGTGTGGCCGATGTGCAGCTTATCGCTGGGGTAGTAAATGGGGGTTGTGATATAAAAACGATTGTCAGACATGGGTATCCTCCTCCTTGTTCTCTCCGGTACAATTCATGGCTTGGGATTCTTCCCGGCTCCAGCTCCAGTCCTCCTCCACCCGGGGCTGGGGCTCCGGCTGGGTCAAAGGCGGCTGCGGCTCCTGGGGCTCAGCCTGGGGCTCTGCATCCTGAATGGAGCAGGTGTCCAGATTTCCCTCCCAGCCCACCTTGGGCGGATTTTGCAGGTTGATGGGCAGCCGCCACAGGGCCGCCAGGGCGGCGGCAGACTGGGAGATGAGCAGCATGGCGGTGCCGGTGTCCGGGCTGGAGGCCAGGGCCACCCAGGAGCACACCACCGTCATGCCCGCCAGCCACAGGGTGCGGCGGGGCCGGGCGGCGGCACAGGACATGCCCGCCCAGTCGGTGTACATCAGCATTCCGGCGATCACCGCCAGCAGCAGGGGCACATAGTCCCACAGCACCGGGTCAGCGGCGCAGTTGCGGTAGGTGTTCAGCAGCCAGCCGCACCCGGCACAGGCGGGCAGGGCCGCCCAGAAGCCGCCCCGGCTTCTCCGCCCGGGGTGGTAGCCGTCCCGGCCAATTTGCAGCAGTCCGAAGAAGGCCAGCAGGGCCAGCACGGCGGTGACCATACTCAGCACACCGTTGTCGCCCCCCTGCCAGGTCTTCATGGCCAAAGCCACCTGATAGGCCTTCCACAGGGCCCGGCCCTGTCCAAAGAGCATGGGCACAGCGGCCAGAGCGCTGAAGGCACTGAACCACATCAGGGCCAGAAAGACCAGGTCTCCGGTGGCGAAAAAGCTCATGGCCCATCTCCGGCCCCGGACCTGAGCGCGCGGGGGCCGAACAATCGGCTGACGGGCGGCCAGAATGCACAGCACCGCCGCCGCCATCACCAGCACACACACCATGGCCACGCTGGCGGTGGCGCCCCGGACGGGCAGACCGAAGTCCCCCTCAAAGACGGTGGACTCCTGCCACAGCCGCACTCCGGTGGCAAGCCCGGCCAGAGCCAGGGTGCACACCAGCCACAAAATCTGATAGGGTTTCTTTCCACGCATGGAATTCTCCTCCTTCCGTTACAACAGGGTGAAATCCTGGAAGGGGAAGAGCACCATCACCGCCCGCCCAATGACGCTGCGGGTGTCGATGATGCCGATGCTGGGGTAACGGCTGTCGGCGGAGTCGTTGCGGTTGTCGCCCATGACGAAGATGCACCCTTCCGGCACCGTCACATGGTTGACGCCCTCGCCGTAATTGGGCACCTTCATGGCCTCCTTGATATAATCCTCTTCCAATGGGGTGCCGTCCACATAGACGGTCCCGGTGTCATAGTCAATGTCCACCCGCTGGCCCTCGGTGGCGATGACCCGCTTGACCAGAGAGTCCTCCTGGTAGGAGCGCTGGGTGAGCACCACAATGTCCCCCTGCTTGGGCTCGTAGCCCAGGCACCACACCAGCATGGAGTCCCCGTTTTGCAGGGTGTTCTCCATGGAGCTGCCGCTGACCACAATGATGCGCACCACGAAGGTGAAGATCAAAATGAGGGCGGCCAGCACAAACACCAGGGTGCGGACATTCAAATACAGCTCATAACCCAGAGACGTGTCCTTCTTGGTGCGGGTGGGGGTGGGCGGCGGGGTGGTGGTCTCGGTCAGGTCGGTGAGGTCCGATAGATCACTGAGATTCAGATTCCCCAGGCCGTCGGTGCCCTCCGGCTCAGACGGGGTGGTGGGCTGGCTGTCTTGCCATAGTTCATCCATTATTTTCCACTTCCTCTGTGGGGATTTGTTGGGCCAGAGCCTGGGGGTCGTCGTACACCATCTGGAAGGTGGCGGCGTCCATAGTCTCATAGGCCAGCAGATAGCGGGCCACCAGCTCCAGCTTGTCGCTGTCCCGCTTCAAAATCGCCTGACAGGCCTCATAGGCCTGGTCCAGCAGGTGCTTGACCTCGCTGTCAATGAGGGCAGCGGTCTCTTCCGAGTAGGGCTTGGCCTGGGCCATGGAGCGGCCCAGGAACACCTCGTCGTGCTCCGAGGAGAAGGTGACCAGTCCCAGCTTCTCGCTCATGCCGTACTTGGTGACCATGTCCCGGGCGATGGCGGAGGCCCGCTGCAAGTCGCTGATGGCCCCGGTGCACACAAAGCCAAGGGCGTGGGCCTCGGCGGCCCGGCCACCCAGCAGCGTGCACAGGGTCTCGCACAGCTCCTGGCGGCTCACATGGCCCTTGTCCTCCTGGGGTCGGTTGATGGTCATACCAGCGGCCTGGCCTCGGGGGACGATGGTGATCTGGTGCACCGGGTCCTGGGTGGCCAGAGCGTGGCTGACCACGGCGTGGCCCGCCTCATGGTAGGCGGTGATGCGGCGGTCCTCCTCCAGCTGGGCCCGGCTCTTCTTCTCGGGGCCGGCAATCACCTTGATCACCGACTCCTGAATGTCCTTGAGGGTGATAAAGGGCTGATTTTTCCGGGCGGCCAGCAGGGCGGCCTCGTTCATCAGGTTCTCCAGGTCGGCCCCGGTGAAGCCGGTGGTCTCCCGGGACACCTCTTTGAGGTCCACGTCCTCGGCCAGGGGCTTGCGCCGGGCATGGACCTTCAAGATCTCCTCCCGGCCCTTCATGTCGGGGCGGCCCACATACACCTGGCGGTCAAAGCGGCCGGGGCGCAGCAGGGCGGGGTCCAGAATGTCCTGGCGGTTGGTGGCGGCCAGCACGATGACCCCCTCGTTGGCGGCAAAGCCGTCCATCTCCACCAGCAGCTGGTTGAGGGTCTGCTCGCGCTCGTCGTGGCCGCCGCCCAGGCCAGCGCCACGCTGGCGGCCCACGGCGTCGATCTCGTCAATGAAGACAATGGCGGGGGCCTCTTTCTTGGCCTGGTCGAACAGGTCACGGACACGGGAGGCGCCCACGCCCACGTACAGCTCCACAAAGTCGGAGCCGGAGATGGACAGGAACTTCACCCCCGCCTCCCCTGCCACGGCCTTGGCCAGCAGGGTCTTACCGGTGCCCGGAGGGCCCACCAGCAGCACGCCCTTGGGGATGCGGGCGCCCAGGTCGATGTATTTTTGGGGGTTGCGCAAAAAGTCCACCAGCTCTTGCAGCTCGGCCTTCTCCTCATCGGCCCCCGCCACGTCGGCAAAGGTGACCTTCACGGTGCCGTCCCCCTGGACGGTGCGGGCCTTGCCGAAGCGGCTCATGCCCCCCTGTCCGCCCTGGGCGTTTTGCTGGCGCATGGCCATCACGCCCCAGATCACCATGACCACCACCACGGTGCCCACAATGGGAATGGTGATTTGCAGCCACAGGGGCATCTCATAGGCGGGCTGGATGTCAAACTCCTTTAAGGTGCCGTCGGCCTGCTGCTGGTCGATGACGTCCCCCAGGTCGTTGTAGAACAGCTCCACATCCGCCAGGCGGTGGTACCACACCTTCCCGTCCTCCAGCTGGAGCACCAGGGTCTGGTTGTCCTCCACCTGGAAGGCGGTGACCTGTTCGTTTAAGAAATAGCTTCGCACCTGGCTGTACGAGATGAAGTTCTCCTGTTGGGCGGAGCGGAAGGCGGTAAAGCTCCACACCAGCAGCAGAATGAGCACCACATACACCACGGCGCTGCGCACATGTTTTCCACGATTCAAAATTGAATACAGCTCCTTTTCTCCCCGAAGGGGCTCACTCGCCGCCGTAGACGGAGGGCTTCAAAATGCCCACATAGGGCAGATTGCGGTACTTTTCGTCGTAGTCCAGGCCATAGCCCACCACAAAGGCGTCGGGGATGGTAAAGCCCACATAGTCGGCCACGATGGGCTGGGTGCGGCGGTCGGGCTTATCCATCAGGGTACAGATGCGGATGGAGGCGGGCTTGCGGGCCTTGAGAATCTCCATGAGGTAAAACAGGGTGTTGCCGGAGTCCAGAATGTCCTCCACGATGATGAGGTCCCGGCCCTCGATGGAGTCGGACAGGTCCTTCTTAATTTCCACCTGGCCGGAGCTCTTGGTGCCCGCTCCGTAGGAGGACACCGCCATAAAGTCCACCGTCACCGGCAGGTCGATGGCCCGGGTCAGGTCCGCCATGAAGATGTAGGACCCCCGGAGCACCGAGGCCAGCACCGGCTCCTTCCCGGCGTAGTCGGCGGTGATCTGGGCGCCCAGCTCCTTTACGCGCTGACGGAGCTGCTCTTCACTATACAGAATGGATTCCACGTGTTCATGCATGGTCTTCGTTCTCCTTTGTCACATTGATATATCGGGCGGGCTGTCCGGGCTGGGCCAAAAAGGCCTGGTCCACCCCCAGCAGCGCCACCGCTGCCACCCGCTCCCCCTGGGCCACCACCGGAAGGCGGGGGCGGAGGTGGGAGCTGTCTCTTATACCCATCCGACGCTGCC
>NZ_SJOS01000016.1:0-47324 GCF_012027765.1 Pseudoflavonifractor sp. SW1122
TTCTACTTATTGAAACCAGCTGGTCTCCCGGCTGTCCGCCACATCCAGGGCGGCGGAGAGCATCTGGGCGGCTTCCCCCCGGGTGAGGGTGTCGGAGAGCGTGGCCCCAGGGGCCACCACGTCCAGCGCCTCCAGATTGGCCACCGACTGGCTGGCCCAGGCGGGAATCTCTTGGCTCACCGAGGTGGTGTGGATGGGGATGTCGGTGGTGCACAGAAGCTCTTCCAGCATCACCGCTGCCTCCAGCTGGGTAATGGAGTCCGAGGGGGAGAACACCACTTGGCCGTCCTCATTTTGTTCTCCCAGCCCAGCCCCCTGCATCACAGCTGCGGAGACATATCCTTTGGCCCAGGCGGAGATGTCTCCGTCGTCATAAAATCCGGTGGTGGAAACCCCGTCCAGGGGCTGGGTCTGGGTCACGTCCATGGCCAGCACCAGAAATTCCTCCCGGGTGAGGGGCTGATCGGGGTCAAAGTAGGCCACCCCTGCCATTTGACGGCCCACGTAGATGCCTTCCTCAGCCAGGCGCAGGGCGGCATAGTGGTAGGGACTGCCGTCCAGATCGGCATAGGTCACTCCACAGGTGGGCACGGTGATGGAGATTTCCACGGTGGCGGGCTCGGAGACGTTGCCCATGCTGTCAATGGCCACGTAGGAGAACACGTCGGAGCCTTTCTTGTTCTCGTAGGGGGTGTACCAGAAGGTGGAGGTGTCCTTCTCATCCAGAGTCACCTGGCCCCGGGCGGGGCTGTCCACCACCTGGTAGGTGATGAGATCTCCCTCGGGGTCCACGGCGGAGAAGGTGCTGGTGATGGCAATGTCCTGATAGGTGGTCAGGGTAAGGTTTTTCGCCACCGGCGGGGTGTTCTCCCCGCTGGTGCTGACGGTGGTGACCACGGCGGCGGACACCGGCATGGTCAGGGCCCCCGCCAGCAGCAGGCAGAATAGGGGAAGACGGTATTTCACAAGAGGGTGCCTCCTTGCTCTGAGTTGATACCTCTAGCATGGCACATGGTGGTGAAAAATATACGATCAAGTTCGGTCTTTGAGCCAGCTGGGCAGGGGCCTCATTTTAATGCCCGACACCATGCCCATGGCCACAAAGAGGGTGAGGGTGGAGGAGCCGCCGTAGCTGAAGAAGGGGAGGGTCAGGCCAATGACCGGGGCCACATACAGGCACATGCCCACGTTGAGAATGGTCTGAATCATGAGCATGGCGGCGATGCCCATGGCGATATAGGCGGACATGCGGCTCTTGGCCTGCCGGGACACCCACACACAGCGCAGGATGATGGCGAAGAGGAGCAGCAGCACCACGCAGCACCCCAACAGCCCCAACTCTTCTCCACACACCGAGAAGATGAAGTCGGTGTGGCGGGCAGGCAGGTTCTGAGATAGAGCGGACTGGGTCTGTTTGCCGTGGAGGTAGCCCATGCCGGTGATCTGCCCGGAACCAATGGCCAGCAGGGAGCGGCTCTGCTGCCATCCGCGGCCCAGGGGGTCCAGGGAGTGGTCAAAGACCACCCGGAAGCGCATGATGCGGTAGTCCGTCCAGAACTTGGTGTGGGGAAGCACGAAATTCCATAGCAGGATGACACCGCCCACCAGGGGAATGCCGACCCCTAGGAACCACCGCTTCTGGACGCCGCCCACCCAGGCCATGATGACAAAGATGAACAGATACACCAGCACCATGCCGTAGTCGCCGGAGAGGGCGGCCAGCATTCCGGCAAAGAGCATGGTCAGCCCGGCGTACTTCAACAGGGAGGTGAATCGGCTCACCCCAAAGGAGCGCTGGTGGTTGATGAGCCAGGCCAGCACGCAGATGTAGGCCAGCTTGGCCATCTCGCCGGGCTGGAAGCCGGTGGACAGGCCGGGGAGAAAGACCCAGCTACGGTTTCCGGTGCCGTCGTCCCGGCCGAAGGGGAGCAGCAGCAGGATGATGGCCAGGCCCAACACCAGAAATACCTTCCACCACTTTTCCAGCAAAAATTCCAGGTCTACAAAGGTGATGACAATGTAGATCACAATGCCCAGGCAGAGAAAGATGGCCTGCTTGAGGGGATAGCTGTGGAGGGCGGGGTCATACCGGGTGGCGCTGTACACCAGAGCGATGCCGAAGAGGTTGGCACACACGCACAGGGTCAGGAGCAGCACGTCCCCTTTTTTAAAGAAATCACGAAGGTTATCCATGAAGACCATGGGAGTTCTCCTCTCATAATATGGGAAAGATCACAATGATAAAGATTAGTATAGCACATATGGCTGGGGTGTGCTATACTGTCTTGAAAGAGTTTACAAGTTGAGGTGAACGGCTATGCAGTATATCACCCACAGCCCGGACGAGACCAGGGCGTTGGGCCGTACATTGGCACAGGCGCTCCAGGGGGGCGCCGTGGTGGCATTTACCGGGGACCTGGGGGCGGGGAAGACCGCCTTTGTCTCTGGAATGGCAGAGGGATTGGGAATTGAAGAGCGGGTGACCAGCCCCACCTTTACCATCGTCAATGAATATGAAGGGGGCCGTCTGCCCCTGTTCCACTTTGACATGTACCGCTTGGGCAGCGCCGACGAGCTGTTCCACATCGGCTGGGAGGACTACCTGGCCCGGAATGGTGTGTGTGCCGTGGAGTGGAGCGAGAATGTGGACGAGGCCCTGGACGGGGACACCATTCGGGTGGATATCTCCCGGGGCGAGGACGACAACACCCGCATCATCACCATAGAGGGGGTAGCGCTATGAAAATTTTGGCCTTGGAGACCTCGGCAGTCACCGCCTCTGTGGCTATCACCGAGGACGAGAAGCTGCTGGGGCAGTCCTTCCAGAACAGCGGCCTGACCCACTCGGTGACCCTCATGCCCATGGTGACCCAGCTGCTGGACAACGTGGGGCTCACCCTCCACGACATTGACGTGGTAGCGGTAGCCGCCGGACCTGGCTCCTTCACCGGGGTGCGCATCGGCGTGGCCGCGGCCAAGGGCCTGGCTTGGCCCGACGGGAAGCCCTGCGCTCCCTGTTCTACCCTGGAGTCCATGGCATGGCAGTGCGCCCACATGGAGGGGGAAATCTGCGCGGTGATGGACGCCCGGCGCAATCAGGTGTACGCCGCCCGGTTCTTAGCCCAGAACGGGACTCTCACCCGGCTGAGCGAAGATGCCGCCATTGGCCTGGATCAGCTGGCGGAGGAACTTGAAAAATCCTCCAATGCGAAATTTCTCGTTGGAGATGGCGCATCCTTGTGTTATAATTTCCTCAAAGAGCGGGGAATATCCGCCACTATGATGCCGCCCCACCTGGTCTATCAGACCGCTTGGGGTGTGGCCCGGGCAGGGCTGGAGCTGGCCCGTCGGGACCAGCTGGTGAGTGGGGCTGCCATGGCGCCCCAGTACCACCGCCTGAGCCAGGCCGAACGGGAGCGTTTGGCCCAGGGCAAATCTTTGACCAAATGACCGATATAAGAAAAGGGGTTTGACGATTATGGAAAAAGTACACGTTTTGGACCATCCGCTCCTGCAGCACAAGCTGTCCATCCTGCGGGACAAGAACACCGGCGTGAAGGACTTTCGCAGCATCGTCTCTGAGATTGCAGGGCTGATGTGCTACGAGGCCACCCGGGATCTGCCTTTGGAGGATGTGACCATTGAGACTCCCGTGGCCACCGGCACCTTCAAGATGCTGGCCGGTAAGAAGCTGGCCGTGGTGCCCATTCTCCGGGCTGGCCTGGGCATGGTGGACGGTATTTTGAACCTGATTCCCTCCGCCAAGGTGGGCCACATCGGCCTGTACCGGGACCCTGAGACTCTGGCTCCCGTGGAGTACTACTGCAAGATGCCCAGCGACATTGCCGAGCGTGATGTCATCGTGCTGGACCCCATGCTGGCCACCGGCGGCTCCGCTGCCGCTGCCATCACCTTCCTCAAGGGCTACGGCTGCAAGCACATCAAGCTGATGAACGTGCTGGCCGCTCCCGAGGGCATTGCCTGCATCCAGAAGGAGCACCCCGACGTGGACATCTATGTGGCTGGGCTGGATGAGAAGCTCAACGACCACGGCTATATCGTGCCCGGTCTGGGCGACGCCGGCGACCGCATCTTCGGCACCAAGTAAAGGATAAAAAATAATCCCGGATTTTCCACTCGAAAATCCGGGATTATTTTTTATCTCTCTTTCAGCAGCTTGTCCAGCTCTTCCATAAAGGTGTTGATGTCTTTGAACTGGCGGTACACCGAGGCAAAGCGCACATAGGACACCTCGTCCACGTTCCGCAGCTTCTCCATCACCAGCTCGCCGATCTGGGTGGAGGGGATCTCCCGCATCAACTCATTTTGCAGGGTCTGCTCGATCTCGTCGGCGATGCGCTCCAGGGTGTCGGTGGGCACCGAGCGCTTCTCGCAGGCCTTGAGCATGCTGCCCATGAGCTTGGTCTTGTCGAAGGACTGGCGGCGACCATCCCGTTTGATGACCACCAGGGGGAGGCTCTCCATGGTCTCGTAGGTGGTGAAGCGCTTGTGACAGGCCAGGCATTCCCGGCGGCGGCGAATGCTGCTGCCCTCGTCGGCGGGGCGAGAGTCTACCACCTTGCTCTCAGGGTGGGCACAAAAGGGGCATTTCACGGGCGGATCATCCTTTCCTTGTGTGATGATAAGATTGTGGAAATTATAACATAAAAGTGGGCGGGTGTGTACCAGTTGTAAAAAATTTTTTTCGCCCTGCATAAAGAAAATTCCGGGGTGGCATACTGCTGACAGTGAGGTGATAAACATGGATAAACGTGATAGCCGCATGACCAATAAGATGGGCTCTGAAAACTGCAAGCGCCAGAGCACCGAGAACCGCAAGAAGCAGTCCCCTGAGAATCGCAAGCAGTCCGGCATGGAGAGCAAGAACCCCATGGGCAAGGGCTACTAAGAGCGGAGCCTGAAGGAGAGAGCGTGTGTATGAGACCAAGAGGTTTTGTACACACGCTTTCCCTTTCTAGAAAGAGGAGCCCGCCCTCTCAGGGCAGGCTCACAGGATGTTTTTCAAAGAGGGCAGCTCCGCCTCCACCAGCAACTCCAGCTGATAGAGAATGCGGGCGTTGGCCGCGGCATATTCCCCCGGCTGTTCCCGCTGCTCCAAAATGGCCAACGCCTCCTGGAAGGCGGTACTCACCCCGTCGATGTCGTCGTGGTGTAGGGTGGTGTGGAGGTAGAACATCTGGTCCTCCCAGGTCTCCCAGGCCGTTTGGGTGAGGTCGTAGGCGGTCTCCCAATCCCCCTGCTGTACCGCCTCACCGGCCTGTTCCAGCTGGGCAGAGAGGGACTGGGTCTCATGGGAGAGGTACCACACGTGGAGGGAGCACCCGGCCACTAAGGCGGCCAGAAGGACCACCGAACATAACAGTCGCTTCATTGTCTGCCCTCCTTGGGGACACAATAGGTGTGGCCCAGATCGTCCACCGTCATGAGAAACACCTGTTTGTGGGAGGTGAGACCGTGGGAGGCAAGCTGCTGCTGGAGCCACTGGTCCCCGTACCCTCGCCCCCTCAGGTCTTGGGAGAGCAGTCGCCCGTCGCTGATGACCACCAGGGGCAGACCGGGCTCTTCCGGGTCTTTCCCCACCTGCCGGGCGGTGGCGGGCTGGAGGGCGGCGTAGGGGAGGACGGACAGTTGGCCGTTGGTCTCCAGCACGGCGGTGTGGATTTCCTCCAGGTAGGGGTGGCCCAGAATGCGCAGTTCCTCCAGAAGCTCGTCCAGGGTCAGGCGGTTGGCCCGCAGGGCCTGCTCCACTACCTTCCCCTGGCGCACCACCACGCTGGGACGGCCCCCCAGGAGGGTGCGGAACCGAATGGACTTGGTGGAGAGAATGGAGAGGATGGAGGCAATGGCCAGCAGCACCGCAATTGGAATGACCCCAGTGAGCAGGGGAATGCCGTTGTCCTGCATGGGGACGCTGGCCAGGTCGGCAATGATGAGGGCCAGGGTCAGCTCGCTGGGTTCCAGCTCCCCCAACTGCCGCTTGCCCAGCAGACGAATACCCGCCACCAGGAGAATGTAGAGCACCAACGTGCGAATGAGTACCACAAACATGGGAACACCTCCGGCAAAATATGGTTTATTGAACATTTTGCCCTTGAATCTAGGGGAATATCCCTGGCGTTTGTCCATAATTCCGATTTTAAAAATGACATGAAAAAGCCTGCGAGAATTTCTTGTATTTTGGATGGTTTTGCGATAAAATGAACCGAGTATAAATAAAGGTGGGATATATGTTGAAGGCAACTTTGATTCTGGCCAATGGTGCTATGTTCCAAGGTCGATCCATCGGAGCCACCGCAGATCGGGTGTGCGAGATGGTATTTAACACCTCCATGACCGGGTATCAGGAAATTTTGACCGACCCCTCCTATGCGGGGCAGGGCGTGGTCATGTCCTATCCCCTCATCGGCAACTATGGAGTGAACCATTGGGATAACGAGTCCTCCCGTCCTTGGGTGGAGGCATTTGTGGTTCGTCATCTGTCCCCCCGGGGCAGCAACTTCCGCTGCGAGGGCGAACTGAACGACTTTTTGAAAGACAACAACATCACAGGAATTGAAGGGGTAGACACCCGTGCCCTGACCAAGATCCTCCGCAATCAGGGAAGCATGAACGGCATGATCACCTGTGCGGAGCATTTTAATGTGGCGGAGATTTTGGACAAGCTCCGCGCCTACAAGGTGGAGGGCACCGTGGAGCGGGTCACCCGCAAGGAGCCCGAGGTGTTCCCCGCTGTGGGTGAGCAGAAGTACCGGGTGGCCATGATGGACTACGGCGTCAAGCAGAACATGATTGACTGCCTGTGCCGCCGTGGCTGCGAGGTCACCGCATTCCCCGCCTCTACCCCCGCTGAGACGGTGCTGGAGGGCGGCTTTGACGGCGTGATGCTCTCCAACGGCCCCGGCGACCCCGCCGAGAACGTGGAGTGCATTGCCCAGCTCAAGAAGCTCTATGACAGCGACATCCCCATGTTCGGCGTGTGCCTGGGTCACCAGATGCTGGCTCTGGCCACCGGCGCCCGCACCGGGCGGCTGGACTACGGCCACCGTGGCGGCAACCACCCCGTGCGGGATATTGCCGAGGGCCGGGTGTTCATCACCAGCCAGAACCACGGCTACATGGTGCTGGCCGACTCCGTCCACCCCGAGGTGGCCGAGATCAGCCACATCAACGTCAACGACAACACGGTGGAGGGCCTGCGCTACAAGCGCCCCAACTGCTTTACCACCCAGTTCCACCCCGAGGCCAACGCCGGTCCCCGGGATACTGAGTATCTGTTCGACCGTTTCATCGCATCCATGGGAGGTGACAAGTAATGCCTAAGAATCCCGAAATCAAGAAGGTGCTGGTGCTGGGCTCCGGCCCCATCGTCATCGGCCAGGCCGCTGAGTTCGACTACGCCGGCACCCAGGCCTGCCGTGCTCTGAAAGAGGAGGGCCTGGAGGTTGTACTGGTCAACTCCAACCCCGCCACCATCATGACCGACAAGGACATTGCCGATCATGTGTATATCGAGCCCCTGAACATCCCCACCGTCACCCAGGTCATTGAGAAGGAGCGTCCTGACTCCATTCTGCCCACTCTGGGAGGCCAGACCGGCCTGAACCTGGCCATGGCCCTCCACGAGAATGGCACCCTGGCCAAGTACGGCGTGAAGCTGCTGGGCACTTCCCCTGAGTCCATCCGCAAGGCCGAGGACCGCCAGGGCTTCAAGGACTGCATGGAGGAGATTGGCCAGCCCTGCGTCACCTCCGAGGTGGTGGAGAGCGTGGAGGACGCCGTGTCCTTCGCCAACACCATCGGCTACCCTGTCATCGTCCGTCCCGCCTACACCCTGGGCGGCACCGGCGGCGGCATTGCCTACGATGAGCCCTCCCTGCGGGAGATCGCCGACCGCGGCATTAACCTCAGCCGCGTCAACCAGGTTCTGATTGAGCGCTGCATTGCCGGTTGGAAGGAAGTGGAGTTCGAGGTGCTCCGTGACTCCGCTGGCAACGTCATCACCGTGTGTTCCATGGAGAACATCGACCCCGTGGGCGTGCACACCGGCGACTCCATCGTGGTGGCTCCCACCCAGACCCTGGCCAACGAGGAGTTCCAGATGCTGCGTACCGCCGCTCTGGACATCATCTCCGCTCTGGAGATCGAGGGCGGCTGTAACTGCCAGTTCGCTCTGAACCCCGACAGCTTCGAGTACGCCGTCATCGAGGTCAACCCCCGTGTGTCCCGTTCCTCCGCTCTGGCCTCCAAGGCCACTGGCTATCCCATCGCCAAGGTGGCTGCCAAGGTGGCTCTGGGCTATACCCTGGACGAGATTCCCAACGCCGTCACCGGCAAGACCACGGCCTGCTTTGAGCCCACCCTGGACTACTGCGTGCTGAAGATTCCCCGCCTGCCCTTTGATAAGTTCACCACCGCCAGCCGTACTCTGGGCACCCAGATGAAGGCCACCGGCGAGGTGATGGCCATTGCCAACTCCTTCGAGGGCGCCCTCATGAAGGCCATTCGCTCCCTGGAGCTCAACGTGCGGGCTTTGAAGCTGGACAAGCTGGACGACCTGTACACCGACGAGGTGGAGGACCTGCTGGCCCAGGTCACCGACGAGCGTCTGTTCGTGGTGGCTGAGGCTCTGCGCCGTGGCGTGTCTCCCCACAAGATCAACCAGATCACCAAGATGGACATGTGGTTCCTGGACGGTTTCAAGCGCATCATCGACATGGAAGAGCGCCTGAAGGCCTGCCGTGGCGTGCCCGATGTGGACACTCTGAAGGAGGCCAAGGAGATGTGCTTTGCCGATAGCTATATCGGCAACCTCTGCGGCATGGAGCAGAAGGACGTCAAGGCCCTGCGGGAGAAGTACGGCATCGTGCCCTCCTTCAAGATGGTGGACACCTGCGCCGCCGAGTTCGACGCAGAGACCCCTTACTACTACTGCACCTACGACGGAGAGAACGAGGCCGACGGCGGCGAGCACGACCGCAAGAAGGTGCTGGTGCTGGGCTCCGGCCCCATCCGCATCGGCCAGGGCATCGAGTTCGACTACTGCTCCGTCCACTCCGTGTGGTCTCTGAAGCGACTGGGCTATGAGACCATCATCGTCAACAATAACCCCGAGACCGTCTCCACCGACTTCGACGTGGCCGACAAGCTGTACTTCGAGCCTCTGACTGCTGAGGACGTGCAGAACATCGTGGAGCAGGAGAAGCCCGACGGCGCTGTGGTGCAGTTCGGTGGCCAGACCGCCATCAAGCTGGCCAAGGCCCTCACCGACATGGGTGTGCCCATTCTGGGCACCTCCTCCGACGGCGTGGATGCCGCCGAGGACCGTGAGCGCTTCGACGAGATCCTCAACCAGTGCCGCATTCCCCGCGCCAAGGGCCGCACCGTGTTTACCACTGAGGAGGCCCTCCAGGCCGCCAATGAGATCGGCTATCCCGTGCTGGTGCGCCCCTCCTACGTGCTGGGCGGCCAGGGCATGGAGATCGCCTATAACGACCGCAACATCACCGACTTTATGCGCATCATCAACCGCACTGTCCAGGAGCACCCCATCCTCATCGACAAGTATCTCATGGGCCGTGAGGTTGAGGTGGACGGCGTGTTTGACGGCGAGGATATCCTCATCCCCGGCATCATGGAGCACATCGAGCGGGCTGGCGTTCACTCCGGCGACTCCATCTCTGTCTATCCCACCATTCACGTGGAGGACAAGCACAAGGAGACCATCCTGCGCTATACCCGTGATCTGGCCAAGGCTCTGGGTGTCATCGGCCTGATCAATATCCAGTTCATCATCTACAACGACGATGTGTACGTCATCGAGGTCAACCCCCGTTCCTCCCGTACCATCCCCTATATCTCCAAGGTCACTGGCGTGCCCATCATTGACCTGGCCACCAAGGTGATGGTGGGCCAGAAGCTGAAGGACCTGGGCTACGGCACCGGCATCTACAAGGAGGCCGACTACTACGCCGTGAAGATGCCCGTGTTCTCCTTCGAGAAGCTCACCGACGTGGACACTGGCCTTGGCCCTGAGATGAAGTCCACCGGCGAGGTGCTGGGCATTGCCGAGTCCTTCCCCCAGGCCCTCTTGAAGGCCTTCAAGGGCGCCAACATGCGGGTACCCAAAAAGGGTGGCCGTATCATCATCACCGTCAAGGACGAGGACAAGCAGGAGATCGTGGGCATTGCCCGGGGCTTTGCGGATATGGGCATTGAGATTCTGGCCACTGCCGGCACCTGTGAGGTGCTCCATGAGGCTGGCGTGCCCTGCACCCAGGTGGCCCGTGTCTCCGAGGCCCACCCCAACATCAGCGACATGATCGCCTCCGGCACCATCGACCTGGTCATCAACACCCCCACCAAGGGCCGCCGCCACGACACCGATGGATTCAAGATCCGCCGTGCCACCGTGGAGCACTCTGTGGGCTGTGTCACCGCCATTGATACTGCCCGTGCCATGCTCACCGTCCGTGAGCAGAGCCGCAGCGCAGACCTGCGTCCCATTGACGTGACTACCATCTAAGGGAGGAAACTATCAGAATGGCACATCAAACGGTCATCGTTCTGGACTTCGGCGGTCAGTACAACCAGCTCATTGCCCGCCGTGTGCGTGAGTGCAACGTGTACTGCGAAGTCAAACCCTATACCACCCCCTTGGCCGAGCTCAAGGCCATGAACCCCATCGGCATCATCTTTACCGGCGGCCCCAACTCGGTGTACGAGGAGGGGTCCCCCAAGGTGGACCCTGAGATTTTCACCTGGGGTGTGCCTGTGCTGGGCATCTGCTACGGCTGCCAGCTTATGGCCCACACCCTGGGCGGCCAGGTCACCCCCGCCCAGGACGACACCGCCCGGGAGTACGGCAAGACCGAGACCTGGTACAACACCAACAGCCCCATCTTCAAGGGCCTGCCCCAGCAGGGCATCTCCTGGATGAGCCACGGCGACTATATGGCCCAGGTGCCCCAGGGCTTTGAACTGGTGGCCCACAGCGCCAACTGCCCCAACGTGGCCATCGCCAACGAGGAGAAGGGCTTCTACGGCGTGCAGTACCACCCTGAGGTCAACCACACCGAAAACGGTGTGAAAATGATCCGCAACTTCCTCTATGAGGTCTGTCACGCCGCTGGCGACTGGACCATGGAGGACTACAAGAACACCGCCATTGCCGCCATCCGCGAGAAGGTGGGCGACGGCAAGGTGCTGCTGGCCCTGTCCGGCGGCGTGGACTCCTCTGTGTGTGCCGCTCTGCTGGCCGAGGCTGTGGGCAGCCAGCTCACCTGTGTGTTCGTGGACCACGGCCTCATGCGCAAGAATGAGGGCGACGAGGTGGAGGCTGCCTTCTCCAAGTGGGCCATGAACTTCGTCCGGGTGGACGCTGAGTCCCGCTTCCTGGCCAAGCTGGCTGGTGTGGAAGAGCCCGAGCACAAGCGTAAGATCATCGGCGAGGAGTTTATCCGCGTCTTTGAGGAAGAGGCCAAGAAGATTGGCGCTGTGGACTTCCTGGCTCAGGGCACCATTTACCCCGATGTCATCGAGTCCGGTGCTGGCGATGCCGCCGTCATCAAGAGCCACCACAACGTGGGCGGCCTGCCTGACTATGTGGACTTCAAGGAGATTCTGGAGCCCCTGCGTCTGCTGTTCAAGGACGAGGTGCGTCAGCTGGGCCGTGAGCTCCAGCTGCCCGAGTACCTGGTCAGCCGCCAGCCCTTCCCCGGTCCCGGCCTGGCCATCCGTGTCATCGGCGACCTGACCAAGGAGAAGCTGGACACCCTGCGGGATGCCGATGCCATCTACCGGGAGGAGATCGCCGCTGCTGGCGAGGACAAGAACATCAACCAGTATTTTGCTGTGTTGACCAACACCCGTTCCGTGGGCGTCATGGGCGATGGCCGCACCTACGACTACACCCTGGCCCTGCGTGCCGTCACCACCAGCGACTTCATGACCGCTGACTGGGCCCGCATCCCCTACGACCTGCTGGACAAGATCAGCGTCCGTATCGTCAACGAGGTACCCGGTATCAACCGTATCTGCTACGACATCACTTCTAAGCCTCCTGCCACCATCGAGTGGGAATAATTCCAAAAACGGCGGAAACCCTTGCAAATGCTTGAGTTTTGACCGTGCACAATGCTCTCTGATACTGATTTGATACTGCGAGTGTCAAACGGAGAATAAAGTGAGCTATTTCAAAGGAAAACCCGCCCTGCTGAATTCAACGTTCAGCAGGGCGGGTTTTTTAATCCCTATTTTTTCGCCACGGAATATAATACTCGCGTCCTTTACCATCGTCACAGGTGTCGGGCCAGTTGATTTTCCACTCGAAGTACTCGTCATAAGTGATTTCTCCTCTATCCAGTTCTTGCTGGCGAAGGAGCCATTCGCGCATAAAAGTATCCACTGTATAATAGTTGAAGTAGAGACCTACGGGAGGCGTTGCTGGCCAATCGTCGGTGTCGTTATAGCGAACAGCAGTGTCAGAAGAGGCATTTACCTTGCCAGGGTTACGCACGAGCTGAAACAAACGAATAACTCCGCGCTTTGATTCTTCCATCCAAAAGAACGTTTGCATAATATCCTCTGCACATCCAGATACATGGGAATAGAAATTTATGGGGTTCACATTCAATGCTTGTGCGATTCTATCCAACAGATCTCTTCTAGGAAGACGAGAATCAGATTCATATTGAGCAATTCGAATATTGGCATTCTGCTCCCCAAGACCAGCTAAGATGCCAAGTTCCTTTTGAGTCAATCCGCGAAATTTGCGAATTCTTTTAATTTTCTCACCGCATGTCATAGTCTACACCGCCTTACCCAAATAGTATAACGTAAAAGCTACACTAAAACAACACGAAAAAGAATTTACAAAATAGACATGATTAACTTATAAAAGTTAACTATAATATGGGCATAGCAAAAATGAAATATTCGAAAAACACAAGGAGGTATAGAAATGAGCAAAGAATTATTCGTAAAAGCAGAGGAAATGGCGGAAGCACTGGGAATTTCAAAGCCCTATGCTTACAAATTGATGAGGGAGATGAATGCGGAGTTGAAGCAAAAAGGATTCCTCACTATTCCCGGACGGGTAAGCCGGCGGTACTTTGAGGAAAAGTTCTATGGCTTGAGTGAGAACGGATAAGGAGGAATAGGATGCCAGCGTATAAAAATCAGACAAAGGGGACCTGGTATGTATCGTTTTATTACCAGAACTGGAAAGGGGAGAGAACTCGAAAGTTAAAACGTGGGTTCCGGACTAGGAAAGAGGCGCTGGACTGGGAGAGAACCTTTCAATTGCAGACTACGGCAAACCTGAAAATGACTTTTGAGGATTTCATTGCCGTGTACACAGTGGATATGAAGCAGCGAATGAAGCTGAATACCTGGGTTACAAAGGAGAGCGTCATCCAAACCAAGCTGATTCCCTACTTTGGAAAACGCAAGATGTGCGAGATCCAGGCCAAAGATGTCATGGCATGGCAAAACGAAATGATGAAACACGAGAATCGTGAAGGGCAGAAGTATTCACCCGTTTATCTGAAGACCCTTCACAATCAGCTCAGTGCCATTTTCAACCATGCGGTTCGCTATTATAACCTGAAGGAGAATCCAGCGGCCAAGGTAGGGAATATGGGGAAGTCTAAGGGGCGGGAAATGCTGTTTTGGACTAAAGAGGAGTATCAAAAATTCGCTGAAGTCATGATGGACAAGCCTATGTCATTCTATGCATTTGAACTTCTGTACTGGTGTGGAATTCGGGAAGGGGAACTGTTGGCCCTTACCCCCAAAGACTTTGACTTTCAACGTCAGACAGTTTCCATCAGCAAATCCTATCAGAGAATCCGAGGGAAGGATGTGATTACCGACCCCAAGACACCCAAAAGCAACCGAGTCATTCAAATGCCGGAGTTTCTCTGTGAGGAGATCCAGGACTATATCAAAAGTCTGTATGGAGTGAAGGAGACGGACCGAATGTTTACCGTGACAAAATCCTATCTGTATCGGGAGATGGACCGAGGGTCAGTCCGGGCGAACATCAAACGAATTCGCGTTCACGATTTGCGACACTCCCATGTGTCCCTCCTCATTGAAATGGGATTTTCTGCTTTGGCCATCGCAGACCGGGTGGGACACGAAAGCATTGATATCACCTATCGGTATGCCCATCTGTTCCCATCCAGGCAAAAGGAGATTGCAAATAAACTCAATGAAGAGAGAGGTGGTTTTTGATGTCAGCAAAAAACAAAGATAACAAGAACCGATGGAGAAACAAGGTCGTGGCCTTCCGAATGTCGCCGGAGGAAGATCAGCAGTTGGAGACCTTTGTGGCGCTGTCCGGCCTGACCAAGCAGGATTATATCATTCGGCGGCTTTTGGAAAAGGACGTGGTGGTGCAGGGAAATCCCAGGGTATTCAAAGCGCTGCGCAATCGGTTTGACCTGGTGTTGCAGGAGCTTCAACGTATTGAAGCAGGTACCAAGGTGGATGATGAACTGTTGGATGTCATCCGCATGATGAACCAGATCATGTCTGGCATGAGAGAGGATGGTCTGGGATGCCTGTAATAGAAAAAACGACCGCCCCTAACTCATCTGTTGGCGCAGATGAGGGGCAGTCGTCCAAAGTGAACACAGATATTATATCAGATTTCTATGGGGAAAACAACGGATTGGACGCAGAATTGCAGGCGTATTTTCGAGAGCAGCAACAGCGAAACGACCCGGCCTATCTGCCCACCGTGACCCTCAATGAATTGATGGAGCAGGTGTACCAGGGACGAGGCTCCATTATAGAAAACTTGCTCTACACCGGGGCCTATCTCCTGGCCGGTGCCCCCAAGATCGGCAAATCCTTTTTGGTGGCACAGTTGGCGTATCACGTCAGCGTGGGCCGCCCCATCTGGGAGTACCAGGTGAAGCAGGGGGCAGTCCTGTATTTGGCCCTGGAGGACGACATGAGGCGGCTTCAGCAGCGGATGTCCCGGATGTTCGATGTGGACGGAACGGACAACCTGTATTGTGCCACCCAGTCCAAACAAATTGGTCAGGGCTTAGAGGAGCAGTTGAACAAGTTTCTCCGAGAACACCGAAATACCAAGCTGGTGATCGTGGACACCTTGCAGAAGGTGCGGGAAGTGTCCGGGGATGCCTACAGCTATGCCAAGGACTATGAGATCATCAGCAAGCTGAAGCAGATAGCGGACTTAAATCAGGTATGCGTCCTGATTGTACACCACACCCGCAAGCAGCCGGCGGGGGACAGCTTCGAGACAATTTCCGGAACTACCGGACTGCTGGGGTGTGCAGACGGGGCCTTGCTGATGCAGAAGGAGCAGCGCACGGATGCCAAGGCTACGGTGGAAGTAGTGGGGCGGGATCAGCCGGATCAGCGGCTGTATCTCAGGCGGGATCAGGAGCGGCTGCTGTGGACGTTGGAGCGAGTGGAGAACGAGCTGTGGAGACGGCCACCGGACCCGCTGCTGGAACAGGTGGCAAGCTTGGTGCAGCAGCATGAAGGGGTATGGGAGGGAAGTGCTACCCAGCTGTGCCAACTGCTGGGCATAGACCTCCTACCCAATGCTCTGGCTAGGCAGTTGAACGTAAAAGCGGGGGAATTGGCCAGCGAATATCAAGTCCAGTACACATCCAAGCGCACCAGCGCAGGCAGCAAAATCTTTCTCAAGAAACAGCCAGAGTGACGATGAGTGACGATAGTGACGATGAAAATGGGAGTGGGGGCGGTGTGAAAAATATCGTCATCATCGTCACTATCGTCACACACCCCCGTTTTCGCGCCCCTCGTCTTGTGGGGAATGGGACGCCATTCCCCACAATCGCCGGGGACAATCCGGGGGCATTGTCTCCGGCGGTGTTCCACGGAAAAGGCGTGGAACACACCGTGGTTGCAGGGGAGACGGTACTCTGCAACCACGGCAGGCTCCCGCAGGAGCCGCATACCCCCTCGGAGAGCCCACGACATCTTTGCAGCCGAATGGCTGAAAGTGTCATAGTGGGTTACACACTTTGAAAAAGGTGTGTAACCTCCGTGCCCTTCAGCCCGCACCATGGAAAAGGAAGTGAACGCATATGGGGAAAGAGAACTTCTCGGTTGCCCGTGTGGAAACCCGCACAAGGTCAACGGTGGGTAAGTTCGAACGACATATAGAACGGAAAAATGAGAGCTATGAAAATATGAATGTGGATCTCTCTCGGACTCATTGGAATGTCAGCTATCAGGGCTGTGGGGAGCAGACCTATAACGAGCGGCTGGATGAGTTGGTTGCAGCCGGGACTGTGTCTCTCAAGGGCTTGAAGCCAGATGCAAAGGTCTTTGATGAGATGGTTCTGGATGTAAATACCGAGTACTTTGAACAGCGTGGTGGATATGAATATGCCTGCCGTTTTTATGAAGCTGCCTTTCATTTTGCTCAAAGAGTATATGGCGAGGGAAATATTATCTCCGCCGTCATGCACGCCGATGAGCTGAATGTGGCCATGACAGAAAAGTATGGCAGGCCAATTTATCATTATCACCTGCATGTAATGGCACTGCCGGTGGTAGACAAAGAGGTGCGCTGGACCAAGCGGTGCAAGAACCCTGCCCTTGTGGGAACGGTCAAAGAGGTCATCCACCAGGTCAGCCACTCAAAGAAGTGGAAGTCTGTGAAGGCCGTTGACGAGGACGGGAAGCCTATTCTCAACAGCAAGGGCAAGCCCACCTACCACGCCTCTTACAGCGTGCTTCAGGACCAGTTTTTTGCGTATATGAAAGAAGCTGGCTTTGAAGGCTTTGAGCGTGGAGAACGTGGCAGCACGGCGGAACATTTGGCGTCGCTGGGATATAAAATTCAGCAGGATGAGAAGCGGTTATCGGTCCTGGAAAAGAAAATTGCCAGCGAGCAGGGGAGGTATCAGCAAACACACCGGGCGTTTATGACGTTTGGGGAGATTGAGCAATCCGGGAAAAAGACCTTTACAGGTAAGTATAGCGTGTCGGCGGAGGACTATGAAAAGTTGACGACTCTGGCCAAACAGAGCTATTCCGCAGTTTCAGAGTCAAAGAGGCTGAGAGAGGAGAATCAGTCCTTAACCCGGCGCATCTGGTCGTTGCAATCTGAGGTGGCACAGCTTCAAAAAGCCTTGGCAGAGCTGACCGAAAGGTGCAGACCCTATCTGGAAGCGGTCAAGGCGGCGCCCAAAGCGGTGAAGGAGTTTATGGACGGGATACTGGAGAAGTTCAAAAAGCAGGAGAAGAGCATTGTATATGAGCCGATTGCTCCTTCTGATAAGAGACGTCACAAAAGCAGAGACAGAGAGAGATAACAGAGACGGCGGCAGGGAGTGACATCCATGCCGCCGTTATGCGTGACGCAGGTGTGAAACAAAAAGTTCCTCTGGGGAAAATAGATTTACAATATAAATGTAGAATAGCGGTCGCTGTCATTGTGTGGTATAATCGAACAAAACGTGTTGTTATGAGTGAGAAAAGATAAAACGATACTATTTTCTGCTCCAAACATAGGGAGGACACAAAGTATGAGCCTGAGTGCCAATGTAAGTGAAAAAGCAGCCCTGATCTGGGCCATTGCAGATAAATTGACCGGGGTATACAAGCCCCACGAATACGGAGAGGTGATTCTGCCCCTCACCGTGATTCGGCGGTTCGACTGCATCCTGGCAGACACCAAGGATGCTGTGCTGGAAAAATACGAATCCGTGAAGAATCTCCCCATGCGGGACGTGCTTTTGCGCAACGCCTCCGGCAAGGCGTTTTACAACATCAGCAAATTTACCTTTGAACGTCTGTTGGACGACCCGGACAACATCGAGGCCAACTTCCGGGACTACCTGAACGGATTCTCGGATAATGTCCAGGACATCCTGCAAAAGTTCAAGTTTGATGGCCAGATCACCACTATGGCCAACAAGGGAATCCTGTACATCGTTATTAAGGAGTTCACCACCCCCAAGGCCAACTTGCACCCTGATGTGATCTCCAATCTGGAGATGGGCTATATCTTTGAGGAGATTATCCGCCGGTTCTCTGAGTCCCACAATGAGGACGCTGGGCAGCACTATACCCCCAGAGAAGTGATCCAGCTGATGGTGAATATCCTGTTCTATGATGACAACGATATGTTGTCTGGCAACAACGTGGCCAAGACCATCTATGACCCTGCCTGTGGCACAGGTGGTATGCTGTCGGTGGCGGAGGAATACTTACACCAGCTCAACGCCTCCACGGAGCTCATGGCCTTTGGGCAGGAGCTGAATGACCAGACCTTCGCCATCTGCAAGGCGGATATGCTCATCAAAGGTAACAACGCCGACTTCATCAAGGACGGCAACACGCTGTCCGATGACCAGTTCGAGGGACAGACCTTCGACTATATCCTTTCCAATCCCCCCTTCGGACGGGAGTGGAAGAATGAGAAAGCGGCGGTGGAGACGGAGGCCAAGCGGGGCTATGCTGGGCGGTTTGGCCCCGGCCTGCCTGCGGCCAGTGATGGGCAGATGCTGTTTCTGCTCACCGCCATCTCCAAAATGAAGGAGCCCAAGGACGGCGGCAGCCGCATTGCCATCATCCACAACGGTTCGCCCCTCTTTACCGGCGACGCTGGCAGCGGCCCCTCTGAGATTCGCAAGTACATTCTGGAGCATGACCTGCTGGAGGCCATCATCGCCCTGCCCAACGATATTTTCTATAACACCGGCATTGCCACCTATATCTGGGTGCTGTCCAACAAGAAAGCCGGGACCCGCCGGGAGGGCAAGGTGCAGCTTATCAACGCCAACGGCCTGTATGAGAAGCGCCGTAAGGCCCTGGGCAACAAGCGCAACGACATCCCGGAGAGTGCCATTCAGGAGATCACCCGGCTGTACGGCGACTTTGCGGAGAGCGAGATCAGCAAGATTTTTGATAACGCTGACTTTGGCTTTACCAAGATCACCGTGGAGCGGCCTCTGCGCTACAATTTCTCTACCGCTGAAAATCGCTTGAAACGCCTCTCAGAGCCGGATTGGCTGGACGATCTGAGAGGTGAGGGGGAATACAATCCCCCATATCGCAAATGGCAGCAGGCCCTTCGTGCCGTAGATCAAGACAGGGTGTTTACCAATCAAGCGGATTTTCATGTGGAAGTGATGAAGGCTCTGGAAGGGGTAGGTATGACCACGGACAAGTCCACCTGTGGTATGGTTGAGCTGTTGTTGGCGGAGGAGAACGACACATCGGACATCGTACTCAAGCGGGGAAAGCCGGTTCCCAGCACGGCAAAGAGAGACACAGAGAATGTGCCGCTGAAAGAGGACATTCAGACCTACTTTGAACGGGAAGTGCTTCCCTTTGCCTCCGATGCCTGGATTGACGAGAAGAAGTCCAAGGTGGGATACGAGATCCCATTCACTCGGTATTTCTATAAATATGAAGCCCCCAAGCCCTCGGCGGAGATCATGCAGGAGATTCTGGCCATTGAAGCGGAGTTGGATGGTGCTCTGGCGGAGGTGTTTGGAGCATGAGGGAGATGAAAGACAGCGGGATTGAGTGGATTGGAGAGATACCAAAAAACAAGCGTCTAATCAGAAACAAGTATTTACTGGAATATACTAAAGGAAAATTACCCACAGATACCAATTTTGAGGGTGAAGGATTTCCGTATATAGGCGCAACTGATTTGGAGTCTAATGAACCTTATAAAACATATACCACCGATAAAACATTACCGGATTCTGGTGATAGTGATTTGTTGGTATTGTGGGATGGAGCGAGAGCAGGACTATGTGGTACGCATAAGATCGGTAAGGTTTCTTCAACAATAGCGCGCATTAGAGAAGTTGATAGTACAATATACCGACCTTTTTTATATTGGTACTATAAAGGATTTGAAGATTATGTGTACCAACGTGTGAACGGAACGACAATTCCGCATATGAACCGAAAATATATTGAAGAAATCCAAATGATTGATTGGACTGTTCAGGAACAGCGCTGCATTTCCGACTACCTAGACCGTAAGTGCAGCCAAATTGATTCCATCATTGCCCGGCAGCAGGAAGTGATCGAGAAGCTGAAAGCCTATAAGCTGTCTGTTATCACCGAAGCCGTCACAAAAGGTCTGAATCCAGATGTGCACATGAAGGACAGCGGGATTGAGTGGATTGGGAAGATACCGGAGCATTGGACTATTCATAAATTTTGTTGGGACTATTGCGCCATGCTTGGAAAGATGCTGGATGCAAAACGCATTACCGGAGAGGGCCTTCATCCATATATTAAAAATGCCGATGTTCAGTGGGACAGTATTAACTTTGAAAATCTCGATGAGATGGACTTTTCTGATGAAGAAAAGGAGCGATATACCATTTCCCCAGGAGATTTAATGGTATGTGAAGGCGGGGAAATTGGAAAGTGTGCGATTGTTCCAGATGATATTCCAGAAGGTATTTATTATCAGAAGGCATTGCATAGAGTCAGAAAACGGCATCCAGATAGCGGGAATATTTATTTTCTGAGCAAAGTAATTTACTGTATGGCTAAAAATAATTGCCTGAATACATCGCCTGAGAAAGCTACCATTGCACATCTGCCTGGAGATGCATTAAGCCAATTAAGAATTCCTACGCCACCTATATCAGAACAAGGCCAAATTGCTGAATATCTAAGTGGAAAGTGCATGGAAATAGATAGATTGTCTGCTCGCAAACAAGAAACCATTGATAAACTAATTAGATACAAAAAATCCCTCATTTATGAGGTTGTGACCGGAAAGAAAGAGGTGTAAAAATGGTTGATCGTTTACTCATTGATTTAGATAAGTCACTGGATAACGATTGCTATTTTGCGGCCTTATCATTGGCACTTACGCTGCCAGATATATGTGGGAGAGCTGAATATCCAAATTTAGCTACTAAATCTAAGAAACGATACATTCAGTGGTACGATGAGTATATTGGCCAGTACGAAAAACCACCAAAAGAAAATGAAGATGATGAAGATATGCCCTATTTAAGTGGGGAGGTAATTTACCAACTTCGTTGTTCTTTGCTGCATCAAGGTACCCCGGATATTGAAAAAGAAAATATCAAAGCCGCAGAAAATAAAATTGACCATTTTTCTTTAATTTTGGAAAAGAAAAAGGATTTTAATGTTTATTGTGATGCTGCAAGAGTGTATTGGAATAATACGTCCACCAATAAATCCCGAAGCTATCGAATAAATGTTAGGCGATTTTGCCTGATTGTCAGTTGTGTCGTTAAAAACTACTATGAAAGCAATAAAGAAAAATTTGATTTCATTAACTGTAATGTTATCGATTGGGATGAAGTAACAGCAAGAATACACCATCTTATGCATCCTTATGAGGAGGTATAACCATGCCCGACTTTGACATAAAAGAAAAACGCTTTGAGCAGGATATTGAGGAATACCTCACGACCCACGGCGGCTATCAGAAGGGCAACCCCGCCGCCTTCAACCGGGAAAAGGCACTGGACACCGGTACCTTCCTTTCCTTCATCCGTGCTAGCCAGCCCAAGCAGTGGGAGCGGTTTGAGAAGATCTACGGAGCAGACAGCGAGCGGCAGCTCATCGACCGGTTTTGCCGGGAAGTGAAGCTGGTGGGGCTGCTGAAAGTGCTGCGCCAGGGCTTCACTGACCGTGGCATCAAGTTCCGGGCCGTGTTCTGGAAGCCGGAGACCTCCATCAACGAGACAAGCCAGGCCCAGTATGCCGCCAACATCCTCCACTGCACCCGGCAGCTCCACTATTCCCTGAGCAACGAGAACAGCATTGATATCGTCCTGTTCCTCAACGGCATTCCTGTGGTATCCATGGAGTTGAAGTGTCAGTTCACCGGGCAGGACACCTCCAACGCCATCAACCAATACAAGTTTGACCGTGCCGGGAAAGATGCCATTTTCCAATTCAAAAACCGGGTGCTGGTTCACTTCGCTGTGGACCTGACCAATGTGTATATGACCACCCGGTTGGAGGGGGCCAACACCTATTTCTTGCCCTTCAACCAGGGTAGCAATGGAGCTGGAAAAGTGGGAGGCAAGGGAAACCCCGTCAACCCGGACTGCTACGACACCGCCTACCTGTGGGAGAATGTGCTGTGCAAGGATCGCTTGCTGGAGATCCTACATAAATACCTGCATTTACAGGTGATCCGGGATGAAAAGACTGGGGAAGTGAAGTCCGAGCGGATGATCTTTCCCCGGTACCATCAGCTGGATGTGGTGACGAAACTGCTGCAGGATGTGAAGGCCCACGGCTCTGGCAAAAACTATCTCATTCAGCACAGTGCAGGCTCCGGCAAGTCCAACTCCATTGCCTGGTTGGCCCATCGCCTCAGCGGTTTGCACGACTGCCACGATGAGAAGATTTTTCAGTCTGTCATCATCGTTACCGACCGCCGGGTGCTGGACAGCCAACTGCAAAACACGGTCTATCAGTTCGACCATGTGGCGGGAGTGGTGCAGAAGATCGACAAGAACGCCCAGCAGCTCCGGGAGGCCATCGAGGCCGGGACGGGTATCATCATCACCACCCTCCAGAAGTTCCCGGTCATCTACAAAGAGGTACGTTCCGGCAATAAGCGGTTTGCGGTTATTGTGGACGAGGCACACTCTTCCCAGACCGGTGACGCCGCCCGCAAGCTGAAGCGGGCGTTGGCAGATACCGAGAAGGTACTGGAGGAGTACGCCCAGCAGGAGTACGAGGAAGAAGCCAAGCGCAAAGACGATGAGGACAAGCTGTTGGATGAGCTGGCAGCCCAGGGTGTTCATGAAAATCTGTCCTTCTTTGCCTTTACGGCCACCCCTAAAGATAAGACGCTTCAAATGTTCGGCCAGCGGGACGAATATGGAAAGTATCATCCCTTCCATGTGTATTCCATGCGGCAGGCCATTGAGGAAGGTTTTATTCTGGATGTGCTGCAAAACTACATGACCTACAATATGTACTACAAGATTGCCAAAGCCATTCCCGATGATCCAGAGCTGGACACCACCGCCGGTGTGCGTGCCATCCGGCAGTTCGAGACGCTGCATCCCCATAACATCTCTCAGAAAACTGCCATCATGCTGGAGCAGTTCCGCAGCGCCACCCGGCACAAGATCGGCGGGAAGGCCAAGGCTATGATCGTGACACCTTCTCGGCTCCATGCAGTGCGCTATCTGCTGGAGTTTAAGCGTCAGATCCAGGAGAAGGGGTATAACGACCTGGATGTGCTGGTGGCCTTCTCCGGTGAGGTGGACGACAACGGAGTGCCCTATACGGAGGAAAAGCTGAATAAGACCAAATCTGGCGAGACCATCAAGGAGAAGGCGCTGCCAGAGGCGTTCCATACCGATGAATTCGGTATGCTCATTGTGGCAGAGAAGTACCAGACTGGCTTCGACGAGCCTCTGCTGCACACCATGTTTGTGGATAAGAAGCTGAGCGGCGTGAAGGCGGTCCAGACCCTGTCCCGCCTGAACCGCACTATGAGAGGGAAGAAGGACACCTTTGTGTTGGACTTCGTCAACTCTGCCGAGGATATCCGCAAAGCCTTTGAGCCGTACTATGAGGAGACGGTTTTGGAGGAGGAGACCGATCCCAACGTGGTGTATGACCTGAAAAATACCCTGGACGAATTCCGGGTCTATCAGCAGATGGAGATCGACCACTTTGCCGAGATCTTCTATGCAGCCAAGGAACAGGGCATGGGAGACATGGGGCGGCTCCAGGGCGCCATCCGTCCGGCGCTGGATCGCTTCGAGGCCCTGGAGGAGGAGAAGCAGGACTTGTTCAAGTCCACACTGGCCCGATTCAATCGTATCTATGCCTTTATCACCCAGGTGTGCCGCCTGTTTGATAAGGACATTCACAAGTTCAGCGTGTATGCCAAGTTCCTCTATACCATGCTGCCCAAGGGTGGACGGGACAAGGTCTATGTGGATGATAAGGTGCTGCTGGAGTACTACCGCTTGGAGAAGAACTTCGAGGGAGAAATCCAACTAGAGAGCACCCCGGAGGGCTTCCGGCCCATCACCGGCGAGGCTGGACGCAGAGAGAAGAAGCGTGACCCCCTGACGGTCATCATTGATAAGATCAACGAGAAGTTCGGCACCAACTTTACCGAGATGGACAAGGTCCTGCTCCAAATGGAGAACGACTATGCCGCCCAGGACAAGTGGCACAGCTATGCCCAGAACAACGACCGCAAGACTTTCATGCTACTCTTTGAGAAGGACTTTCCCAACATGGCCGCTGCCCGGTATGAGCAGAATGAGGACTTCTTCGTGAAGATGTTCTCTGAGCCGGATATGATGCGGCAGGTCATGGAGACGGTGGGGACAGTGGTGTATGAGAGGTTGAGAGCATGAAGGAAAGGTTAATTAAAATTGAGAATATACAAGACTCGCTGCCCTGATGCGGGGGAGTCCACACGCCCTAGAATTGTATTATTGATGTGCTGTTGAAACTGCAATCATATATGCATGATGGAAACAGTTACAAAAATAACTAAGTAGAATTTGAAAACGAAGAATCACAGGTAATAGATAGGCATAAGAGAAAAAACAGGAATTCTGGAAGCCTGCGCAGTGATTTAACGAAGTAAATGCGATGATAGGTGGAAGAATCAGTAAATTATATAAATAGATTGGAGGAAAGTATTGTGTCCGTCAACAGTTATTTGAGAAGTTTAGCAAGTAGTCTCGTACTCAGCGAGATAGAGAAAAACAATATTTCTACTTCGGTGGAAACTATTAAAACAAGGCTTGAAAAGCATTTTTCTACAGATGTGGTGGAGAAAAAAGTCTTTGGCTCGTATGTGCGAGACACCATTTTGCCCCGCAAGGCCGATGAGAAGTCTGATGTAGATATCATGGTGGTATTTTCCAACCCGAATGGCTACAAGCCTCAGACGTTTCTCAATCGACTAAAAGTTTTTGTGGAGAGATATTACAAAAGTTCTGAGATTTATCAGTCGAGCCCGACTATCGTATTGGAGCTTCATCATATTAAATTTGAACTGACACCGGCCTATGTAGAGTATGGTATGTACCATATCCCAGATGGACCCAGCAATTGGATGTATACGGACCCTAATGGTTTTTATAATACTTTGACTCAATGCAACGTGAATAATTCGTATAAAATCAAACCAGTGGTGCGGCTTCTGAAACATTGGAACATCCAAAAAAATTATCGTGATATGGCATCATTTTCGATGGAAAAGAAGATTGCAGAGGATATGCTATTTGCGTATATTAGCTGTACGACATATACGGATTATTTAAAGAAGGCGCTGAATGTTATCAAGTACAGTACCGATTACACGAGAGTTAATGCTGCTATATCGCACATAGATGCTGCACTGGCTTATGAGATGCAAGGACTACCGTGTACAGCACTAACAGAGATCAAAAAAGTATTCCCGGAGGTATAAAGCATTTGAGCAAACGAGATGATGTTAGTAGGCTATATATGCCATCACAAAAGTTGGGGGAGTTCTGTGCAGTTACCTTTTGGCTCAACTGTGTTCTATCCATTGTTAATATGTTTGCACATGGAATTCTTTTTAATATTGTGTCGGTTGTGCAGATTGCTTTAGCGCTGGGATTTGTTTCTGCATCAGTAATTGATAATGGTGTGTTTTGGTACAATGCGGAAAATGAGCGGCGTAAAAGCAACCTCCAGACGGCATTTGAGATTAGACTATCTGAGCTAGAGACAGATGGGTACTACAATAATACTGTATCTCCTTCGATGATAAAATATTCTACCAACACTTTTGAAAGTAATTACTTTTCTAAGTTTATTGCATCAAAAATGCTAAAATATAGCGCGATTCAGTCGATTCTCGCAGTAATTATTCTTATTTCAGTTGGATGGCTAATTGCTGATGGTAGTATTCTTCTTATTATATCCCAAACGATTTTTTCCGCATATATAGTCGAGGGTACAGTTTATCTTGTCATATATGTTAATCGATTGAACATTCTATATGATAAGACGTATACGCTACTTGTTACGACTGGTATTCATACATCTAAGCAGATACCAATATTGCTCTCTTATTGTATAGAGTACGAGTGTATAAAGGCACACTATAAAATCAGGCTGGATAGCAAGATTTTCAAAAAATACAATTATGAGCTCTCGAAAAAATGGGATGGGATTTATGACAAAATCGTTATTGACTTGCCTCTGAATGACACAGCGATGTGATTGTACATGGGGAAAAGAGTATGATATAGCCAACTCTGATATTCGTGTTGGAGAAAAGCGATGAAGTGAACACCAATGGTATCCTCTACCACAAGGTTCGTGAGTAGATTTACAAGAGGATTTTTTGGCACATTTATAAGAGTTTGACTATACGCTAAACACTAAATCTCACAAACACTTGGAAAGTTGAAATACTACGGAAATCTTTTATCGTCAGGAGTTGCTTTTGAATTGGCAATGTGGTATATCAAAAATGCCAGACACTGTCTGGAATATTGAGCTGGTCCCACTATTGTGAGCTGCCCTCTGAAGGAGATGTGAACAAGGAGCAGGTGTTGGCTCTAGCTATGAAGGGCAATGAGATTGCCAAGCCGGAGGACATTATCCGGGACCCCCATGTGTTTGAATTTCTGGGACTGCCGAGGACAAGCCTATGATGGAGAGTGACCTGGAGTGTGCCCTGGTAGCAGATTGAGAAGTTCTTGTTGGAGCTGGGGAGAGGCTTCATGTTTGTGGGCACCCAACAGCGAGTGACGCTGAACAACACCCACTGCTATGTGGACATGGTGTTCTACAATAAGATTCTTCGGGCTTATGTGCTCATCGAGCTGAAGACCACCAAACTGACCCCGGAAGCGGCGGGGCAGATCAATATGTACTTGAACTACCACGCTGCCGAGGTCAACGATCCAGACGACAACCCGCCCATTGGCATCATCCTTTGTACAGACAAAGATAGTATCGCGGCGGAATACGCTCTGGGCGGGCTGGAGAACAACATCTTTGCCTCCCGTTATGTCCTGTACATGCCCAACAAAGAGCAACTGGTGGCCCAGGTAGAGGCTGGCTTGGATAAGTGGCATGGAAAGGAAAAATCCTGAAATAAAACGTGATACTTGCGTTTGAAAAGAGAATTTGGTACAATACAGATACTCCAAAGACAAGTGTTGCGGCAATTAGGATCTTCCGTGTGACGGAAAAACATGGCCTGCAAGATTGCTGCAACTGCTGGTATCGCTGATACGATTTTGATACTAGGGTACCCGCTAACCAGGAATACGGTGAAAAATATTAAACAATAAAAGTTAATGCTTGCCGAGGATAACATGGCATATAGGTTGTCATATGTTCGAATTTGGCGAGTGGGAATAAATTGAGGCCTGAAAACCCAGTAATGGTGATTTCTGAAAGCTGAAAAATATTATAACGATACAGCCCTGTACTGACGAAATAAGGTCAGTACGGGGCTGTGTCGTTACGGTAGCTATAGTATCGTCTAGAGTTCCCAAGTAAAAGAAACTAAGTGATAAGTTTGTAGTACATCTCTTTTAGGTGCATCATAAGGGAGATTGTCAAAATCGCCGATATAATAATTTATATTGTGCAGAGAGGGATATTTTATCAATGAATCTGATAAAAAGTTCGGAATAAATGTGCCAGCTACAAATGAATCATATATTTGCTTTTTTGTTCGAGTCTCCGTCCAGACATCTGCCAAAATCACGCCTAAAATTTGATAGCTTAGGATATCTGGAATTCTCAACTTAAAATCATGCAAATAACTGCTTTTGGCACGTTGGATTCGGTCGATATCAGTAGCGATACCTGAAATTTTTTTACTGGGTTTTGAAAATCGTTTTGATTCGATTAAGAGAAGGCGTTTGTTTACTGGGTCAATTATTATTGCGTCATAATGTAGATTGTTATGTTCTCCAAACTGAAATTCGAACCATGTAATCGCAGAAGAATTTACTTGTTCATATGCATGCGCAAAGTTGACTGATAAATTTCTTTCCGTAAAACCTGTGCTGTTTTTTGATGGATAAAGCAGAGAAAATATGCGCTGATAGTTATATCGATAATTTCCAAAAACATCTGACAAATTCTTTGACATAAAACCTCTAACCTCTCCCAAAATATATATCTAAAATGCATTGGCTATAGGATATTCTAAAAAGCTTCGATAAGAAAATGACTACTTTTTTACAATGGGATTTTTGCTTGGTCTCTAACATAATAGAGTGTAGGGGCAGAAGAAGTTGTTCTGCATGGCCGGAGGACGCCTGGTTTTCCTCCTGTATACCAGAACGGACTTCTTTGTTGCCCATTGTACCATGGAAATTCCCCAAATTCCACCATTCTAAAATGTAGTTGACTTTCTCGATATTCGAGTTATAATGAAGGTGAAAGAACTCGATATTCGAGAAACAGGAGGTGGGACGATGGCCAGAGAGAAATTCAAGACGCTCACCGAGCAGATGTTTTATCTCCTGCTCTGTCTGCACCAGGAGCGCCGCGGCATGGAGATTTTGGAGCGGGTGCAGGAGATGACAGGGGGGAGGGTGCGCATCGGTTCTGGCACCCTCTACGACCTCCTGGAGCTGTTTGTGGAAGAGGGGATGATTCGTCAGACCCGTGTGGAAGGGCGGCGGCGCAGCTATCTCATCACCCACAAGGGGAAGGAGATGCTGGAGCGGGAGTGCCAACGCCTCCGCAGCCAGTTGGACGACTATGACCGTGTGCGCAGAGAGGAGGAAGAACCATGAGACAGACCAAGCGGAGAATGGAGCTATTGTCCTTTTACGACCATACCGGCATTGAACGGCACCTCACCCGGATGGCCCGGAAGGGCTGGAAGGTGGAGAAGATGAACAACTACTTCTGGACCTACCGGAGAATTGAGCCCCAGGAACTGCAAGTGGCGGTGACCTATTTCCCCAAGGCCTCGGACTTTGACCCATTCCCCTCCGGGGAGCAGCAGACCCTCATTGACTACTGTGAGGAGACGGGGTGGGAGCTGGCCTGTACCTGGTTCCAGATGCAGGTGTTTTACAGTGACCGGGAAAAACCTACCCCCATCCACACGGAACCGGAGTTGGAGGTGCGTATTATCCACCAGGCCTGCAAGGCCAACTATCTCCGCGTGCTCTGGTTTTTGCTGGTGCTGGGGCTGATCGGCAGCGTATTGTATACCTCTACACTGATCAGTGACACCCTGTGTATGCTGGCCAGCCCTGACGGGCTTCTCATTGGGATGTGCGGCTTGATCCTGTTCCTGATCGGCGGGGTGGAGCTGGTCGCATACTACACTTGGCGGCACCGGGCCAAGCGGGCGGCCAAACAGGGGCTGTTTTTGGACACACCCTCCACGAAAAAGTTCCAGATCGCCATGATGGTGCTGTTGGTGGCAGCCCTGGCTTGGTGGGGCGTGAATTTGGTCTTGGCTGGAAATCCAGTTATGGCCTGGGTTGTCCTATTTGCAACGGTGGGATACGTGTTGCTGATTGCTATGACCCTGGGGGTGAAACGTCTTCTCAAAGAGGTGGGGGTTTCCACCGGAGTCAATCGTGGGTTGACGCTGCTGGCCTGCGCTGTGTTTGCCTTTGTGATTATGGGCGGTGCGGTGAAGTTTGGCGTGTACCTGGCTACAGGGGCGGAGGATCCCGAAGAGCTTCCCTTTTATGTGGAGACACCCCTGTACATGACCGATTTGGTGGGTGAGCAAGAGGTATTCTTCTCCAATGCCACCAGCTCAGACCAGTCTCTGCTGCTCCAGCGTCTAAAGGTGGAGCAGTTTCCCTGGGGGCGGGAAGACGAGACTCCGCAGATGACCTATGAGCGGTACACGGTGTCTGTGCCTGCCCTGTACTCCTTCTGTGTGGGGCAGATGAAGCGGCAGATGCTGATAAAAGCCTACTGGGATGGGGAGATGGTACCCATGGATGCCACACCCTGGGGGGCAGAGGAGGCCTACCGCCTGGTGGCCAAGGACGGCACCCAGCGCAACACGTTCCTGCTGTGCCGGGGGAATATCCTGGTGTCGGTGGAGTTGAGCTGGGAGCCCACAGCGGAGCAGATGGCTTTGGTGGGAGAGAGGCTCCTAAATAGCTAGAACTGTTTGACGGGAGGCCCGTGGGGGCCTCCCGTTTTTTAGATCATATCGCTTTTTAAGTCGTAGCCGTGATGAAGGGGACCGGAGCCATGGCCCAGGTCCAACATGGCGGACAGAGCCCCGGATATGTAGGCCTTAGCCCGCTGGATAGACTCCTCCAGGGAGAAGCCCTTAGCCAGATTGGAGGCAATGGCGCTGGACAGGGTGCAGCCGGTGCCGTGGGTGTTGGGGTTGTGGATTCTGGACCCGTGGAACCAGGTGCACGCGCCGTCCACACACAGCAGGTCGCTGGCGTCGTGGACGTGGTGTCCACCCTTGCACAACACGGCGCAGCCAAAGGTGTCCGCCATCTCCCGGGCGGCCTGCTCCATGTCCGCCTGGGTGGTGATGGTCCGTCCGGTGAGAGCCTCGCTCTCCGGGATGTTGGGGGTGATGACGGTGGCCAGAGGGAAGAGAAGCTCTTTCATGGCCCCCACAGCGCTGTCTCGGGACAAGGTGCTGCCACTGGTGGCCACCATCACCGGGTCCACCACCACCCGCTGGGCGTGGTAGTGCTCCAAACGCTCCGCAATGACCTCCACCAGAGCCGGGGAGGGGACCATGCCGATTTTTACCGCATCTGGGGGAATGTCCTGGAAGACAGAATCGATTTGCTGGCGCAAAAATTCTGGTGAGACCTCCAAAATGGCGGACACTCCGGTGGTGTTTTGCGCGGTCATGGCGGTGATGGCGGTCATGGCATACACGCCGTTAGCCATCATGGTTTTGATATCCGCCTGGATGCCGGCCCCTCCGCTGGAGTCGCTGCCGGCTATGGAAAGTGCGGTTTTCATGTCACGCCTCCTCAAAACTGGGAATGGTCTCATCCGACAGGCTTTGCAGCTCTTCCCAGTGCGCGCTGGCATCCTGGTCGTACACGCCTACAATATAGAACCCGGCCTTCTTGGCGGTGGCGGCGGCATAGACAGCGTCCTCATAGACGGCGGTCTCGGCCGGGGTACATCCCATGCGCTGGGCGGCCTGGAGGTAGATGTCAGGTTGGGTTTTGCCCACTCCCACCGTCTCACAGGACAGGAGGAACTGGAAGTAGTGCCGTACCCCCAGTCGGGACAGGCACAGCTCCACCAGGGGCTCGGCGGTGGCGGAGGCCACACACATGGTGGTGCCCGCCTGGTGCAGCCCTTCCAGATAGGCGGCAACCCCTTCTTTCAGAGGAATGTCATTGCGGTAGTGCTGGTCCATCATATGCTCCATTTCCGCCACCATGTGGCTGGAGGTGATGTCCAGCCCAAAGGTCCGCCGGAACAGATCGGCGGACTCCTCCATGGTCATGGGCTTGATGGCCTCTAAGATGTGGTTGGGGACCTGCTCCACCCCACGGCTGTGGAGGTACTCCTCCGCCAGCTGGCTCCAGTAGGACATGGAGTCCACCAGAGTACCGTCCAGGTCAAAAATAGCAAACTTTTTATCCATGGGCCACCATCTTTCGGGACAGCTCCAGCAGCCGAGCAGTGGCCGCTTTGGGGTTGGAGGCGGCGAAGATGGCAGACACCACTGCCACACCGTCCACACCGCTGCCGGAGAGCTCCAATAGATTGGAGGCGTTGATGCCGCCAATGCCCACCACAGGGATGGACACGGAGGCGCAAATGTCCTTGAGCTGCTCCATGGACAGGCTGGTGGCATCCTGCTTGGTGCTGGTGTTGAACACAGCCCCTACGCCAATGTAGTCCGCCCCGGCCTGTTGGGCGGCCACCGCCTCCTGAACAGTCCCGGCGGAGATACCCAGAATTTTGTCCGGGCCAATCATGGCCCGAATATCCCGGCCCTGGATATCGGATTGGCCCACGTGGACCCCGTCGGCGTCGATGTCCAGGGCGATTTCCACGCTGTCATTGACTACGAAGGGGACACGGTACCGGGCACACAGCGCTTTGAGGGCCTGGGCCTCCTGCTCAAAGGCAGAGGCATCCAGGTCCTTCTCTCGAATCTGCAAGAAGGTGGCGCCGCCCTCCAGAACTTCCTGACACACGTTCACCAGAGTCTGACCGGGCTTGAGCCACATGCGGTCGGTGACAGCGTAGAGCAGCATAGAGCTGCGAATTTCATCGTTTGTAAACTTCATAGCGCATCTTCTCCTGTAGTTGTTCCTCGGTCAAGTTAAAAATCCCGTCAATGAGATCGGTGCGGAAGGTGGCGTTGCCCGTGCCCTTTTTTAGCCGCTGTTCCTCCGCCAGTTCTCCGGCCACGCCCATGGCGGCCATGGCGGACACGGTGGCGGCAAAGGTGTCCTGGGGCAGAGCGCCGCAGAAGGCCCCGATGAGGGAGGTGAGCATGCAGCCGCTGCCTGTGATACGGGCCATGGTGGCGCAGCCGTTGCGCAGCGCCACCGTCTCATTCCCATCAGAGACAATGTCCAGCACTCCGGAGATGGCGATCACGGTGTGGAGCTGTGCGGCCAGAGTAGCGGCCATCTCCACGGCCTCACCCAAATTCTCCTCTGTGATGGCGTCCATGGCGCTCACATCCACACCGCTGCCCACGGCGTGCTGGCCGGCCAAAAAGCGAATCTCCGAGGCGTTGCCTCGGATGGCGGCAAACTGCACCTGGTCCAACAGGCGCTTGGACTCATCCCGGCGCAGCTGGGTACCTCCGGCGGCCACCGGGTCCAGCACCACGGGCTTTCCCAGCTCGTTGGCCTTACGCCCGGCCAAAATCATGGAGTCCACAAAGTCCATGGCCCCCATGTTGCACACCAGGGCGTGGGCGCCGCAGACGGCCTCCTCCACCTCCCGGATGTCCTGAGCCATGGAGGGGGACGCGCCAGAGGCCAGAATGATGTTGGCGCAGTCGTTGACGGTGACAAAGTTGGTGATGCACTGGACCAGGGGAGCGACGGCGTGCACCTGACCCAGCGGTTGTGTGAAGCGATTCATGTGTTCTACTTCCCTTCCAAAGAAAAATGGGAGACGACCTGGCAGGCTGTCTCCCAACGAATCTTTCACAAGCTTCCTACGTCGGCATTACCCGCATCAGGTTCACGGGTCGATGGTCACACCATCCTCTCAGCCTGTGTACAAGCTCCCCAAAGGGTATTATAGGGCTTCTCTGGTCCAAAGGCAAGGGGAGAAGAGAAAATGCTGTAAATTTTTCTTGTGAAATACCTGGGCAAGAAGAGACAATACTGGTGAAAACGGAGTAATTATTTGTAACGGCGTAGTTTTGATTGACAACTAATGCTATTAGTTTCGTAATAGCTAACAGCATTAGTTTTGGAGGAATGAGTATGAGCGCAAAGGGATTGACCAGAGAGGTCATTGTGTCCGAGGCGGTGGCCTGCATGGAACACACGGGACAACCCACCGTGTCGCTCCATGAGTTGGCCCGCAGGCTGGGGGTAAAGACCCCGTCGCTGTATAACCACATACAAAATACCCGACAGCTCCAGCGAGAGGTGTTCCGCTATGCCATTGACAAATTTGTGGCCCATCAGGAGGCAGCGGTGGCAGGGAAGGAGAGGGACCAGGCGGTGCGGGCGTTTGCCCAGGCCTACCACGCCTTTGCGGTGGAGAATAAGGGGCTGTATCGGCTGATGATGTCCATCCCCTCCCAGGAGGATGACCAGGCCAAGGAACTGGCTCTGCCGCTTCTGAAAACGGCGGTGGAGGTGCTCGCGGGCTATGGTCTGCCCCAGGAGCGGGTGGCCCACTGGCAGCGGGTGTTCCGTGCCATCCTCCACGGGTTCATTGCCCAGGAGGACTTGGGATATTTTTATTACTACGATACCACCGATGTGGGGGAGAGCCGGGACATTGCCATTCAGTGTTTCCTGGACGGACTCCACGCTGAGGTGGATGCAGGAGAGAAGAACAGAGCAGGAGAGAGAAACCATGACGAAAAATAACGAACTATTTACCACCATGCCGGTGGGGAAGGCGGTGGCCAAGCTGGCCATTCCCACTGTGGTCAGCCAAATTATTGTGATTCTGTACAGCTTGGCGGATACCTTTTTCATCGGGTAGATTGGCGATCCCAACCAGATCGCCGCTCTGTCCATTACCTTTCCCATCTACATCCTGTTGACGGCCGTGGCCAACCTCTTTGGCATCGGTGCCAATAGCGTGATCGCCAGAAGCCTGGGGCAGAACGATGAGTCCACTGTCAAGAAAGCTTCGGCCTTTGCCTTTTGGGCCAGCCTGGGTCTTCCATATGGACGTGGCAGGCGCTGCCGTGGCCACCATGCTGTCCAATGCCATTTCCATGGTGTATTTCTTTGTGGTGCTCTACCGCATCCGCAAGGAGACGGTGCTTACCATTGACGAGAAGCGAGCCGAGCGCATTGTCACAGTGTACGGCCAGCGAGAGGAATCCCCTATCCAGCGCCTCCACGAGCTGTACACCGGCACCCAGTGGGGCCAGGCAGACAACTATGACCTGTGCCTGGACAGCGGAAGACTGGGCATTGAGCCCTGTGTGGATATGATTGCAGCCCTGTATCAGCAGCGATGCAAGGCTACAGCGACATAATTGGGCATCAAAAAAACCCCATCGCACTGATGTGCGATGGGGATTTTTGTGTAGTAGGAGGGAAGAATTACTTCTTCTGCACGTACTTCAAGCAGTCCAGAGTGACGGCCACCAGGATGATGATGCCGGAGAACACGAACTGCAGGTTGGTGTCGATACCCAGGGTGGTCAGGGAGTAAGTCAGAGCGGTGAAGATACACACACCGACCACAACGCCGGAGATCTTACCGATACCACCGGTGAAGGACACACCGCCCACAACGGCAGCGGCGATGGCGTCCATCTCCCAGCCTTGGCCGTAAGCAGCGGAACCGGAGCCCACCATGCGGATACACTCCAGCCAGGAGCCGAAGCCGTAGAGGATACCGGCCAGGATAAAGGCGCCCACAGTGATGGCGAATACGGAGATACCGGACACGGAAGCGGCCTCAGGGTTGCCGCCCACGGCGTACAGGTTCTTACCAAAGGTGGTCTTGTTCCAGATGAACCACACGATGACCACAGCGGCCACAGCCCACAGGATGATGGTGGGGAACTTGCCGATCTTGGGGATGATCATGCTGGGGATGGTGGTCTCAATGGCGCCGAAGGACACGCCCTTGGTGCCGTAGGTCACCAGACCGAAGATGACCAGCATGTTGGCCATGGTGGCGATGAAGGGGTGCATCTTGAACTTGGCGGTGAAGAAGCCAGCGATGGTGGTGAAGATGGTGCACAGCACGATGCAGACCACCAAGGCCATAATCACACGAGCAGGAACAGGCATGCTAGTGAAATCAAACACATGGCCAAACACGGAGCCAGTGTTGACACCCTGGTGCATGATGATGGTGGCAGCGGTCATGCCCATGCCCATCATACGGCCGATGGACAGGTCGGTACCGGCCAGCATGATCAGGCCAGCCACGCCCAGAGCCAGGAACATACGGGGAGAGGCCATCTGGAGGATGTTCAACACGTTGTTCACGGTCAGCAGTTGCACGCCCTTGATAGCGGGGGTGATGAAGCACAGGGCGATGAAGATGACCAGAATGGCTATATACAGGCCGTTCTTCAACAGGAAGTTCCGGGTGTTGAAGGTGTAGCGGTAGTTCTCCACCTTCTGGGCCAGGGTCTCACCCACGGTGAACTTGGACATGCGCAGCAGGTCAATGAGGTGGAACTTATGCTCATAGGCGGCGTGGCGGCGATCCTTGACCTCCTGAAGGTCCTTATTCAGGGCCATCTTGGCGTCAAAGAGGCGGTTTCTGTGGACGTACTTCTCGTCCTTGATCTCGTGGGCATCGGTGAGCTTGGACAGGGTCTTCTGGTGCTCCTGGTTCAACTCAGCCACGGTGGCACGATACTTCTCCTGGGCGAAGGACTTCTCATCCTTGCAGCTGGCGGCCACGTACTGGAAGTAGTCCTGGTTGAAGTGGGCCTTCAGATAGGTTTCGGCGTCGGCAATCAGCTTGGACACCTCGGCCTTGTTCTTGGCCTCCACAGCCTTGGCCTTCTCCAACTCTTTGCGCCAACCCTCGGCGATGGATTCCTTTTCCTGTTTGGTGTAGATGCGGTCCCGCTTCAGGCTGTCCAGGTTGCTCTGAATTTCCAGCACCTTATCAGTGCCGTCTGCCCGGAGGGCGTCGATTTTCGCTTGAATGCTGCCGACGTACTCGTCGATGGACTGGCGGAGCTTATCCTCCTGCTCAGCCGTCAAAATATTTGTTTTCACAGGTGCCATATACAACTTCTCCCATTAAAGGTATTTTGCGCTCAATCTCAAGAGCTCTTCCTGATCGGTCTCCTTGGTGTTGACAATGCCGGACAGACGTCCGTTGGACATAACGCCGATGCGGTTGGTGATACCCAAAATCTCCGGCATCTCGGAGGAGACCACGATGACGGTTTTGCCCTGCTTGGCCATGTTGATAATCAACTCATAGATCTCATACTTGGCGCCCACGTCGATGCCGCGGGTGGGCTCGTCCATCATGAAAATCTGGGGTTCCCGCTCCAGCCAGCGGCCGAAGATAACCTTCTGCTGGTTACCACCGGATAGGCTGGTGATCATATCCTCGGGGCCCATGCACTTGGTGTGCATCGTGCGAATCTCCTTGTTGGTGGCCTTCACCATCTTGGGGTCGGACAGGGCCACGCCACTCTTGTACTGATTCAAGTTGGCGATGGTGGTGTTAAAGGTCAAGTCGCACTTGAGGAATAGACCGTTGGCCTTGCGCTCCTCGGTGATGAGGGCGAAGCCATGGTCGATGGCCTCTTTGGCGGTGCTGAAGTTCATCAACTTGTTGCGGAAGTACACACGGCCAGAGGCACGGGTACGGATGCCGAAGATGGTCTCCATCAACTCGGTACGGCCAGCGCCCACCAGACCGTACAGACCGAAGATCTCGCCCTCTTTCACATCGAAGGTGATGTCCTGAAGATGAGGGGCAAACTTGGTGGACAGGTGCTGCACCGACAAAATGGTGTCTCCAGGGGTGTTGTCCACGGGGGGGAAGCGGCTTTCCAGGGAGCGGCCCACCATGGCGCTGATGAGTTCGCCCATGTTGGTCTCCTTGGAGGGCTTGGTCATGACCAAGTTACCGTCTCGCAGCACCGAAATCTCATCACAGATCTCAAAAATCTCATCCATCTTGTGGGAGATGTAAATCAGGGAGATGCCCTGATCCCGGAGCATTCGCATCATCTCAAAGAGCTTGTCCACCTCTTTGACGGTGAGGGAGGAGGTGGGCTCGTCCAGCACGATGACCTTGGCGTTGTAGGAGATGGCCTTGGCGATCTCACACATCTGCCGCTGGGACACCGACATGTTGCGCATGGGCTGGGTCAGGTTTACCGTCATGCCCAGTTTGCGGAACAATTCGGCGGCCTTTTTCTTCATGACACCCTCATCCACGACGCCAGCCTTGGTGGGGTATCGGCCCAGGAACAGGTTGTCCATGACGTTGCGCTCCAGGCACTGGTTCAGTTCCTGGTGCACCATGGCAATTCCGTTTTCCAAGGCGTCCTTGGGGCCGGAGAAGTTGATCTCCTTGCCGTCAAAGTAAATTCTGCCCTCGTCTTTTTGGTATGTACCGAACAGGCACTTCATCATGGTGGATTTACCGGCGCCGTTCTCGCCCATCAGGCCCATGACGGAGCCGCGCTTCAAATCCAGATTGATGTGATCCAGCACCCGGTTACGACCGAAGGACTTGCACATACCGCGAATCGACAGGACAATATCGTTCTTTGCTTCTGCCATTCTCGTTACTCCTGTTTCAAATTGACAGGTTACCCTGCCGAGATTATCACGTACAAACTATTAGGGAGAATTCCTTCTGCCGTACAGTGAGAATCGCTTCTCCTGAACGGAGAATTCCTTCTCCCTAATAGCGTATGTTACAACTGATTAGCGAACTGGAATTTTACCACGTAGCTACAGATTACTGAGACAGCTTGGTGGTGTAAGTGACAGCGTTGTCGGTCTTCACCATGTTGATGGCGAAGGCATCGTAGGCGCTGGGGTTGGTCAGACGGTCGGACACACTACCCTCAGACTGACCATCGCCCTGAACGTACTCAACATTCAGGTTCAGCAAATTATCATACTTCTCCAGCAGGGGCTGATAGGTACCGCCCAGGAAGGTGTCGTTGGAGTTGTAGACACTCAGCCACACCTTCTTCTCGGGGCTGGTCTCCTTGTCCAGCTGCTTGGAAACAGGCTCCCAAATCACGGTGGAGTCCAAGAAGTCCTCATAGTTGTCCTTGGTTACGGCTACGTTCAGAGCGTAGTAGGAACGAGTGGCCTCATCATACTTGTACACGTCCTCGCTCAGCACGTTACCAGCGGCATCCTCAGTGCCGATACCGGTGTCCATATCCACGTTGTCCAGAGCGTTGCGGATCACGCGGAGGGTCAGGTAGGCCTGCACGTCGGCGTGCTGGCTGATGGTGCCGCCGTAACCATTGGCGATGGCCTTAACGGCGTCGGAGTTGGCGTCATAACCAAAGGTGGGAACCTTCTCCTTGTTGGACCAAGCGTTGAACATGGACATGCCCATGCCGTCGTTGTTGGAGGCCACGATGTCGATCTGGTCACCGAAGGAAGAAGCCCAAGTGGTGATGGCGTTACCAGCGGTGGGGGCATCCCAAGTGGAACCGGCGTTACTCTTCATCTCCTGGGAAGCCAGCTCACGGACGATGTAGGTCTTGCCGTCGATCTCCAGCTTGCCGTCCTGAACGAACTCGGACTTGCCGTCGGTGTTGGTGCCAACGGGATTGCTGACGATGGTGCCGTCATCCTTGGTCACAGCAGTGCCCAGAGCGGAGCGGACGCCGCGGGTACGGGCGATGGAGTCGTTGTGGCCGATATCGCCCACGGCCAGCACGTAGCCGATGATGCCGTCGTTGTTCTTGTCGATGTCAGCGATGTTGGCCTTGATGTAGTCCAGAATCATCTGGCCCTGAAGCTCGGCGCCCTGGTTGGCATCGAAGCCCACATAGTAGGTGTCCTCGTTGAAGTTCAGAGCCTCGGTATTCAACTCGCCGGTGGTGGAGTTGGAGGGCTGACGGTTATACCAGACAACGGGCTTATCCTTGTTAGCGACGGTATCGCTGCCGCCCTCGCCGCCGCCACCACAGGCAGCCAGACTGAAAGCCATAGCAGCAGCCAGAGACAAAGCAAGCACTTTCTTCTTCATAACGATTCTCCTTTTCATATTCAGGTGATTGACGGAGCATACGCGAGCTCCATCTCTTGTCCTCTATGTTACCGAAATTGCCTGGCGAAAACAAGGTGAAAAATCACCGAAAGAAGGGCAAAAAATTATTCCAACTAAACAACATGCGAAAAAAACAAATGCTCAAATTGTGCATTATGACGGGTCTTTGCGCTGTTCAAAGGCAAAAAGCGCTTTTTGGCTGTCGATGGAGAATAAATTATTCCGATCGACAATCTGCGTAGAGGTGTCCACAGTGGGGTCCACTTGTTTACCCTGTCCTGTGAGAAGCTTGTATGCGCTCTCCACGCCCAGGTATCCCATGGCGTAGGGATTTTGCACGATGAGGGCATCGACCGTGCCGTTTTGCAGGCCGTCCACGGTACTGACGTTGGAGTCAAAACCCACCAAAAAGATGTCATCGGCGGCATCCCGATTCTCGATGGCCTTGGCGGCACCCACGCTGGTGGGCTCGTTGAAGGCCAGCAGGACGTTGATCTCCGGGTGTTGGGTGAGAAGGGCGGTGGTATCGGTCTGGGCAATGTGGGACTCTGCCAGGGTGTTGATGACACTGACCACTTGGGCCCGACCGCTGCGGGTGAACGTCTCCACGGCGCCCCGCTCACGTTCCTGGCCGTTGGCAGAGCTGATATCATAGTTGATAATGCCCACGTGCAGCTCTCCCTCCATCCGGGCGAGAGCGGCTTGAGCCGCCATCTGTCCGGCGGCATAGTTGTCCGTGCCAATGTAGGTGCTCACGGCCTGAGAGTCCACGTTGCTGTCAATGGCTACGATTTTGACCCCTTTTTGGGCGGCGGCATCAATGGCGTCTGCGTTGTTGTCATAGTGGATGGCGGAGAAGACCAGGGCCTCAGTGCCTGCCTGAACGGCTTTATCCACCATCTGATTTTGAGTCTCGTAGTCCTCCTCGGCATCAGGGCCTACGATGTTGAGGTCCAGGTTGTACTCAGTGGCCGCTGCCTCAGCTCCTGCAAAGACCGACAGCCAAAACTCCGTCTGAGTGGATTTGGCGATGAGGGTGACGGTGTGTGGGGCGGAGATGCTGGAGGTCGAAGTGCAGCTGCACAGCAGCAGGGACAAGGCTGCTGTGAGTGCGGCCAGGGCGCGATTATTTCCCTTCATAATTTCCCTCCCAAAGCTTCGGCATGCGAATTTCCACACAGGTGCCCACATCCAGCTTGCTGGTAATGGTGAGGCCGTATTCCTTGCCAAAGTAGATTTGCAGACGGTCGTTGACGTTGCGGATCCCGATGCCGGTGCGCTCCTTGGGGCCGTGCTCCAGGATGGCCACGATCTGCTCCTGGCTCATACCCACTCCATTGTCCTCTACCCGGAAGACAATATCCTCCCCATCTTGCTGGACGTATACGTCAATGCGCCCTTCGTCCACCAGCAGATCCAATCCGTGGTTGATGGCGTTTTCGATGATGGGCTGAAGGGTGATTTTGTTGCATAGATAGTGCAGACACTCAGGGTCCACGTGGAAGTGGTAGGTAAACTGGTTTTTATACCGGTATTTCTGGATTTGCAGGTAGCTCTCCGCGTGCTCAATTTCCCTGGAAATGGGGATGAGCTCGTGGCCCTTGCTGATGCTGATGCGGAACAGACGGGCCAGGGCATGGACCATTTTCACCGCATCGGCGTTGCGGCCCTGTTCGCACATCCAGGCGATGGAGTCCAGGGTGTTGTAGAGAAAGTGGGGGTTAATCTGGGCTTGCAGAGCCTTGAGCTCGGTTTTCCGCAGATTGACCTCCTCCTCCCGCACGGTGTTCATCAGCTGTTGAATGCGCATGACCATATGACCGAAGGAGCAGGACAGTTCCTGTACTTCCCGGGTACCGCCCACGGGGTAGTAGTCGAAGTGGTCGGCATCGGACTCGAAGTCCTCCATGGCGGACTCCAGGGACCGGAGGGGACGGGAGAGCAGGCGGGAGAGCAGCCAGCTGGTGAACAGGGCGGCCAGAAGCACCATGGCAGCGATGAGCAGGGACAGGCGCACCATCTCGCTGACATTGCGGTTGACCAGCTCGTCCACGTAGCTGACACCCACTACCCGCCAATCGCTGCCCTCCACACTGGTGAGGGAATAGATGACGGTGTCATTGGCCCAAGCGCCGTCCTCCATTTGAGAGAGCTTGGCCGTGTCCTCGGATTTCAAGCCGGAGTAGAGCAGCTGCTGCTGGGGGTGATAGACCATGTTGCCGTCCCCGTCCATCAAAAAGCAGTAGCCCCGCTGTCCAATGCTTACATTATTAATATAGCTGGAGATGCTGGAAAAGCTCAGATCCAGGGAGACCCAGGCGGCAGAGCCATCCTGGGGCAGGCGGGAAGTCATGGTGACCACCCAGGGGTAGTATCCCTCAAAAATACTCTCCACGTGGGGAGCGGACATGTAGGGGCCCTGGGAGGCCTGGGCTTTTTCCAGATCAAAGGAGAGGTTTTGGAGGATGTTGTCCTTGGGTTCGTGGTCGGGGGACCAGCACTGGAGCAGCTGGCCGTCGTGGGAATAGCTGGTCACCGCCACCACGTCGGGGCGGAACTCCAGAAAGGCGGACAGCAGCTCATCCCGGCTCTCGTCGGTCTCCGACATGGACTGCTCCACCAGTTCCATGGCCTGACGCATATCGGACAGATAGTTGGACACGGTGGTGGACACCTGAGACACGGCCTGCACACTGGTGGTGCGGGCGTTTTGTACCATGGCCTCCTGGTAGCGGTTTAAAAACAAAGCCAGAAAGCAGCACAGGGTGATGGCCACCACGCCCACCACCATGGCTACCAGGATGGTGGTGATGCGCAGGCCGGTCTGGACGTTGTTCTTGCTCAAGCCTGGCCACCCGCCTTTTCCGCCTCCAGCCTGCGGCGCAGGGCGTTGGGGGACTCGCCGCAATACTTCTTAAAGCAGTAGCTGAAGTAGTGCTGATCGGTGTAGCCGCAGCGTTGGGAGATGTCCTGGATTTTCAAATTGGAGTTGATGAGCAGTTCCCGGGCCGCTTCCATGCGCTTGCGGATGAGAATGTTGATAAAGGTCTCTCCGGCATATTTCTTGATGCAGGAGCTTAAGTGGTTGGGGCTGACGTCCAGCATGGCGCTCAGGGACACCAGGGAGAGGTTGACGTCCATATAGTGCTGGTCCAGAGCCTCCAGGGCCCGCTGACACAGGTTGTTTCCGCCTTTGATGGAGGGGGCCAAGTCGCTGATAAACTGCACGCAGCTCTCCGACGGGTCCCCTTGGCGCAGGGCCTCCATAGCCTCCTTGTAGGCACCGTGCAGGGCAGTGAGGGAGCGCACCATGCGGCTGACCCCGATGCGGCAGCGTCGGCCCAAAATGCGGGAGGCCATCTGGGGAATCTCGTCGGCTAGAATGTGCAGATACTCCTCAAAGTCCGAGGGGTTGCCCAGCAGGACCGAGATGACCTTGCCAGCGGAGAAAAAGCTCAGGCCCCGCAGGTATTTGGCGGCCAGAGTGTCCACCGACGCCACAAAGGCGGGGGTGGTGCAGTTGTTTCCCTCGTCGTCCAGCAGGGAGGACACCATCACCGTGTAGCAGGGCTTGTCCAGGTTGTCCCGCAACAGGCCGCACTGGCGGCCGTATTCCAGGGCCTGCTCCTCGTTGCCTGGCTCGGAGTAGGCATCCAGCACCAGGGGCATGAGCATGGCGGCCTGGAGATCGTGCTCTACATTACGGGAGGAGGCCTGGCGGAACATGGCGAACTGGGCATCGATCTTCTGGCGGATGATGCGCAGCTCAGCCCCCAGGCCCTCCAACGTCAGGGGCTTGAGCATGTAGCTGATGATGTTGTACTGAATGGCCTGCTTGGCATATTCAAAATCATCGTAGCCGCTGAGAAAGGCGATGTTGGTGGCAGGGCGTACCTCTCGCACATGGCGGGCCAGCTCAATGCCCGAGATAAAAGGCATGCGGATATCGGTGAGCAGCAGATCCGGCTCATATTGCTCCACCAGCTGGAGGGCATCCAGTCCGTTGCTGGCGCTGCCCAATAGATTGAATCCGTACTCCTGCCATGGAATCATGGAGCATACGGCTTCCCGGAGTTCGTCCTCGTCATCGGCGACAATGACCGTGTACAGTGTCTTAGTGGCCATGGGGGTATCGATCCTTTCTCTATGTCTCAGAAGGGTGGAAGCACACACAGGGTGGTACCCAACGGAATGGACAATCAATAATAGCAGATTTCTTCTTAGTATAGCAGATTTGCAGGACAGAGACAAATATTTCTTGGAGGGAACTGTAAAATCAGCTGTTTCCCAGTCGGGTGACGGTCATAGATACGGCATCGGCCAGATAGTTGCCGCCAAAGGGGGCTACCTGGAGGGTGGTGGGCACGTCAGTGACCGAGATGGGGACGGTGAAAGACACCTCCGAGGACTGGGTGGCATTTTGAAAGGTGAAGGGCACCGAGGCCCCGGATTGCACCGAGCCGTTGACCTCCAAGGAGGTATTGATGTTTACGGGAAAGGTGTTGTTGGCGGTGGGGGTGATGACGCCGTGAAACTCCACCGAGTACACCCCGGGCTGGTTGATGGTGAAGGTGTCGCTGCCCGAGGTGTGGCTGATGTCGGTGCCCAGGCTCAGAGCGTTGCGGTCAAAGGTGATGGGGGTGCCGGAGGAACCGGGCTGGGACGGGGTGGAGTAGGAGGACACCAGACTGACGGGCTGGGAGGTACCGGGCAGGCCCTGGGGAATGGTGAAGTTGAGCACGGCATTTTGAGCGGTGCCGGAATTGGTCACCTCCGCCGGGGTGCCCGGGGCCCCAGTGGTGACCGTTCCAATGGTCACCGTGGCGGCGGCTCCAGGAGGCCCAGGTGGGCAGACACAGGGCTGGGGCATATAGAGCGAGCAGAGGGGAAAACAGACGTTGCGGCTTGCACGGCAGACCGGACAGTGACAGGAACAGTGTCGGCGCATGGAACTCCTCCTTACTTTGGTAGGCTGCCCCATGCTATGCTCCATTTACAGAAATGGTTTCAGCAAACCGCGAAATTTCCGTTGACGAACGGTGGGGGAGGAGTACAATAGAATTATATAAGGTATGGGGCGGCGAGATTGCCCTGGATTTACCGGAGAGGAGTGAAGGCATGCAGTACCACATTCAATTGGATGCGCCCATGCTGGAAGGGGCGGAATATGCCATCCTGGCAGGAGATCCCGGCCGCATTGAGGCCATCGCTCAGCACCTGGAGCGGCCCAAACGCCTGGGCCAGAACCGGGAATACACCAGCTTCCTGGGCTATGTGCAAGACCGGCCAGTGCTGGTAATGTCCCACGGCATCGGCGGACCGTCCACCGCCATTGCGGTGGAGGAGCTGGCCCAGCTGGGCATCAAGACCATGATTCGCGTGGGTACCAGCGGCGGCATGCAGCAGCAGGTGCGGGCTGGGGATGCGGTGATTGTCCAGGCCGCCATTCGCCAGGACGGCACCAGCCGGGAATACTTGCCCATTGAGTACCCGGCAGTGGCAGACTTTGATGTGACGGCCGCCCTGAAACAGGCGGCTCTCCGCTTAGGCCAGCGCCACCATGTGGGAGTGGTGCAGTGCAAGGACAGTTTCTATGGCCAGCACTCCCCCCAGCGCATGCCAGTGAGCTATGAGCTGCTCTCCAAGTGGGATGCCTGGATTCAGGGAGGCGCTCTGGCCAGCGAGATGGAGACGGCAGCCCTGTTCACCGTGGCTTCGGTGCTGCGGGTGCGGGCGGGGGCCGTCATGCTGTGCATCTGGAACCAGGAGCGGGACAAGGCGGGCCTGCCCCACGAGGAGTGCCACGACACCCAGGGGGTTATCCAACTGGCCGTTCAGGCGGTGGCGGAACTTATGGCTCAGGATGGGCAGTGAGAGGGAAAATATGCCCTGTAAACATATGGTAATTATTGACATGCGGCCTTTTGTGGTGTATGATAGCGTGTACCGGACAGGGAGGACTCTCTGTTTTGGTGAAAGGGATATAACTTAACAGCCCTTGGTACAGCCCGATAATTGGCTGGATACACAACAGGAGGACAATCGGTGAAACATTCAATACGCAAAGGAATTCTGCTCAGTGCCTTGTTGGGAGCCTTTCTCTTGACCAGCGGGTGCACGGCAGGAATGGCCCAGCAGCCCCAGGAACATCCCATCGCAGAACAGCAGAAAACGGAGGTGGAGGCCACCCCGGAACCCACCCGTACCCCGGAGGTAGGGGGCAAGGGGATTGCTGCGGTGGAGGAGCCGGAGGGACCGCTGGCCCCCAGTGGAAAGAGCTACAAGTACTATGAGACGGTGGAGCCTACCTACGTGGATGGTGTGCTGCTGGTCAATAAAGAGTATGCCCTGCCCCGGGATTATGGAAACGGGGAGGACGCCACAGCCTATCAGGCCTTGCTCAAGCTTCAGCGGGCGGCTCGGTGGGCCGGGTATTCCATGGACTTGATGAGCGGATACCGTTCCTTTGAGACCCAGGAGGAGCTGTACAACGACTATGTGGCGGTGGACGGCGTGGAGAAAGCGGACACCTACTCCGCTTGGCCGGGCCACTCGGAGCATCAGACCGGACTGGCCTTTGATGTGGGTTGGGTGGACCTGCAATTTGCGGACACCCCAGCGGGCCGCTGGCTGGCTAACCACGCCCATGAGTATGGATTTATTATCCGTTACCCGGAGGGGAAGGAAGACATCACTGGGTATCAGTACGAGCCCTGGCACATCCGATACTTGGGGGTGGAGTTGGCCACCAAGGTGCACCAGAGTGGACTGTGCTTGGAGGAGTACCTGGGCGTGGCACAAACTGCATAAAAACGAAAAAGCATAAGGTGAAAATCGGTCGTTGTTGTTTGCTGAGGCATACAAGGACGATCGATTTTTTAAACGGCTGTTAGGTAAAAGCATTTTGACAAGAGTTTTACCCTCTTGTCAAAGCCTTTTGATGGAAAAAACATCGGCCGATTTGTTAAACTGAAGATCAGAGGAGGATGGATATGCAGATTGGAGACAAGCTGAGAAAGGCCCGAGAAGAACATCAACTCACCCAGTCACAAGTGTCAGAACAATTGATGGTGTCCAGACAGACCATTTCAAACTGGGAGACAGGGAAGTCGCTGCCAGACATTTTGAGCGTTCTTCGGATCAGTGAGGTGTATCAAATTAGCCTGGACGAGTTGTTGAAAGGAGACAAGGCGATGTTGGAAAACATGGAAAAGGAAGCGGAGCAGAGAAAGGCTGAAAAAACGGTCCTCACCGTGGCGTGGATCTCCATTTTAGTGGGAATCCTCGTCCTGATACTGGGCCATGCCTTGGAAGGTTATCCAGTGGTGGATTTTCTCAGCGGAGCCACACCATGGGGTTTGTTGGGGGTGACGTTTTTGCTTTGGATCTTGTCTCTGAACAGGCAAAGCAAACAGAACAAGGAATGACCAGCGATTTGAGAGTTTGACTATGGTACGGGCTTTTGCGTGATGGACAAAGGAACAAAGCTGTGTTACTATGTGCATACTCAGATAAAGGGGGCAAAAGCATGATTGACTTTGAAAACGCCGACTTTCTCAAGCTGAAAGAAGTGGAAAATGACACCTACGCCCAGCGACTCACGCCCATGTTTGCACCGGGGGAGGAGATGGTGGCCTCCTTCCGTACCGTGCGGGATGGCGTGGTATTCACCAACCGGCGGGTGATCACCATCAATATGCAGGGGCTGACGGGGAAGCGGACCGACTATACCTCCCTGCCCTATAAGCGGATTCAGGCCTTTTCCGTGGAGACCTCCGGGGTGTTTGACCTGGACAGTGAGCTGGAGCTGTGGTTCAGCAGCCTGGGCCGGGTCCGGTTTGAGTTCACAGCTGGAGCGGATGTGGCCCGGATCTGTTCTGTGATCTCCCAGTACGCTCTGTAACCTTCCAGAGACAAAAAGAGACTCCATGTTCCGTAATGGAACCTGGAGTCTCTTTTTC
>NZ_SJOS01000017.1:0-43864 GCF_012027765.1 Pseudoflavonifractor sp. SW1122
AAAAAGCGGAAGCAACCGAAGTTGCTTCCGCTTTTCATATCGCTGGTTTCCCGTGCTGCAATTAGTCGGTGACGTAGGGCAGCAGCGCCACGTGACGGGCACGCTTGATGGCCTCGGTCAGCTGACGCTGATGCATAGCGCAGGTGCCGGTGGTGCGGCGGGGCAGGATCTTGGAGCGCTCGGACAGGAAACGCTTGAGCTTGGCAGCGTCCTTGTAGTCGATGTGCTCCACCTTGTCCACGCAGAAGGCGCAGACCTTGCGGCGCTTGCGGTTGCCGCGGGGCTTCACATTATCCATAGCCATAATGGCAGACCTCCTTACTTATGATGGGCCCTATTTAGAAGGGCAGATCGCCGTCGTCATCGGCCAGCTCAGCGAACTGGTCGGCGCCGGCAGGAATCCCGTAATCCACGGGAGCGGGGGCGGCGGGACGGCTGAAGCTGCCGCCGCTCTCGCCGTCCCGCTTGGAGTCGCCGAAATACACGTTGTCGGCAACCACCTCAGCAGAGCGGCGCTTGCCGCCGTCCCGATCCGTCCAATCACGAATCTGAAGGCGGCCCTCCACCACGGCCATACGGCCCTTGGCGAAGTACTTGGATACGAATTCAGCAGTGTTGCGCCAAGCCACGACATCAATGAAGTCGGTGGTCTTTTCGCCACTGTCACGACTCTTGAAATCACGATCCACAGCCAGAGAGAAGGACGCCACTGCGGTGCCGCTCTGGGTGTGTCTCAGCTCAGGGTCACGGGTCAGACGGCCCATGAGGATGATTCGGTTGAGCATGTGCAACCCTCCTCAGGCTTCCTTGCTGACGATGATGGAGCGCATGATGCCGGTGTTGATGCGCATCAGACGGTCCAGCTCAGCGGGGAATGCGGGATCGGCGGTGAAGCTCATCAGGACGTAGTAGCCCTCAGCCAGATCGTCGATCAGGTAAGCCAGCTTGCGCTTGCCCCACTCATCCACCTCAGTCACAGTACCGCGGCTCTCAGCCAGGGTCTTGAACTTAGCCACCAGAGCGGCAGTCTCCTCCTCGCCCAGGTTGGGGTTGATGATGTAGAGCACCTCGTAGTTACCAGTCACTTTTGCCATAACTTTTGCACCTCCTTACGGACATATGGCCCCCGGATTTGCCGGAGGCAAGGATGTTGCCCGTCCTCTTGGACAGACTCATTAATTATATCGTATTTCTTCCGTTTGTCAAGTCTTTTTTCTCCACATTTTCCGGTTTTCTCGCTTCTCTACTCGGTTAGCTCGTTGTTTCGGTGAAGAAATGTACTTTTTTTGGCAAATAAACACGGGTCGATTTTTGTTTTGTTCAGTCGAATTTCCGGGTGAACAATTTGTGAACAAACTTTGAACTCGTTGGGCTGCAACGGATTCACCGTCCTTTTGTTCGGTGAACATTTTTTGTTCACCTATGTTTGTTCACTTTCTATAATTTGAACTTTTTATTCTTGTGTAGTATTTTTTCACAGTTTTCTTTGACGTGTTTTTGTTTTTGTAGTAAAATTTACCCGTTCGTCGGAAAATTTCCTTTCACGAGAATGCGGTTGCCCTGGGTTGGGTCATAATCCAGTGTCAGCAAATCCGAGGCCACTGCGGCAGCGGCCTTGGCCTTGTCCGCATTGGGGGCAGGCAACAGGGTGATCTGGGGTGGGAACAGTCCCGGGTCATCCAGGGAGCAGATAACGGCCAAGTCCTCTGGCGGGAACTGGCCGCACACCTCCACCCCCAGCAGGTCCCCCACCACCACACCTTTCCGGCCCTGGTGGGCCTCCAGGAAGGCAGACAGGGACTGGGTGCCGTCGTGGAAGAACACGTCCTGTGGGGCAAAGCCCTGGGAGAGCAGGGTCATGAGCTGACCGCTGCGCACCGGCTCGGCAACCAGGAACAGGTCTTCCCGGCCCAACCGGGTCTTGGCCTCCCCCATGAGGGACGGATAGTCCGGCAAAATCTTATAATAGAGAGGGTCGTCGTTGTCACAGTCCACGAAGATCATGGGCGTGACACAGGGAGGGTTCACATGGGCCACCGCCCGGCACCCGCCGTCCAGCACAAAGATGACGCTGGGCGACACCGCCAGAATCTTCCGCCAGTCCTCCACCAGGTCCCCCAGGCGTAAAATCACCGAGGGAATGCCCAGCTCCAGCAGTTGGGCCTCCAGCTGCATGGCCAGGTCGGTGAGGTGCAGCCGCCGCCCCACCGATTCCCCGTGGAGACGGGTGACCAAAATCGCCGCCCGGTTCTTCTTTCCCCGGGTGGTGCGGGTGGTGGGATAATTGAGCTGTTTGGCCGTATCAATAATACGCAGCCGGGTGGCACTGCTGATCTTCCCCTGCCCTGTGTGGTTGAGGGCATAGGACACCGTGGCCAGTGAACAGCCGCAGATCTTGGCAATCTGGCGCATGGACACTTTTTTCTCTCCCATAACACTTCCCCCTCCGGTCATATCAATGACCATCATATCAGAAAACCGCTAGGTTGAAAAGCACCATACCTTTCAAAAAGGAGCGAATCTCACCATGGAATTTCAAGCAAGACTCAATGCGATCATCAAGGAGCGTTACCGCAAGCCCCTGGCCAAGTGCACCAAGGGTCAGGTCTACCACGCTCTTCTCCAGCTCACCCAAGAGCTGTCCGCCCAGCGCCCTGCCCCGGACACCGGCCGCAAGCTGTACTACTTCTCGGCTGAGTTCCTCATCGGCAAGCTGCTGAGCAACAACCTGCTGGCCCTGGGTATCTTTGACCAGGTGTCCGCCCTGCTGGAGAAAAACGGCTTTACTTTGGCCGAGATCGAGGAGCAGGAGCCCGAGCCCTCCCTGGGCAACGGCGGTCTGGGCCGTCTGGCCGCTTGCTTTTTGGACTCCCTGGCCGCTCTGGGCCTGCCCGGCGACGGCGTGGGTCTGAACTACCACTACGGCCTGTTCCACCAGTACCTGCGCAATAACAAGCAGGAAGAGCAGCCCGATCCCTGGATTGAGGAGCAGGGCTGGCTCATCCCCACCGACGTCTCCTTCCCCGTCCAGTTCGGCAACCAGACCCTCAACGCTGTGATGTGGGACATCGCCGTGCCCGGCGCCAACACCGAGACTGCCAACCGCCTGCACCTGTTTGACGTGGAGAAGCCCGCCGCCGCTCCCGAGGACGGCATCGACTTTGACAAGGGCGACATCGCCCACCACCTCACCTCCTTCCTCTACCCCGACGACAGCGACGAGGCCGGACGGCTGCTGCGTGTGTATCAGCAGTACTTCATGGTGTCCGCCGGCGCTCAGCTGATTTTGAAGGAGCTGGACGAGAAGGGCATCTCCCCCTGGAACCTGTGCGAGCACGTGGCCATTCAGATCAACGACACCCACCCCTCTATGGTGCTGCCCGAGCTGACCCGCCTGCTGCTGGAGCGTGGCCTGTCCATGAACGACGCCCTTCACCAGGTGGCCCACGCCTGTGCCTACACCAACCACACCATCCTGGCCGAGGCCCTGGAGAAGTGGCCCATGAGCTACATCGAGCGGGTGGCTCCCCAGCTGGTGCCCATCATCCGGGAGATGGACCGCCGGGCCAAGTCCGTGTTCCCCGACCCCCGCATGGCCATCATCGACGACAAAGACGTGGTGCACATGGCCCACATGGACATCCACTACACCTACTCCACCAACGGCGTGGCCGCCCTGCACACCGAGATCCTCAAGACTTCGGAGCTCAAGCCCTTCGCCGACGTGTACAGCTACAAGTTCAACAACAAGACCAACGGCGTCACCTTCCGCCGCTGGCTGGAGGTGTGCAACCCCCGTCTGGCCTCCCTCATTGACGACTGCATCGGCGACGAGTGGCGTCGGGACGCCAGCCAGCTGGAGAACTTCGCCACCTTCGTCCGGGACCCCAAGGTGCTCAGCGCCATGCTGGACATCAAGGACTACAACAAGCAGCAGCTGGCCAAGGTCCTCAAGCAGCGCCAGAACGTGGAGGTGGACCCCCAGTCCATCTTTGACATCCAGGTCAAGCGCCTCCACGAGTACAAGCGCCAGCAGATGAACGCCCTGTACGTCATCAAGAAGTACCTGGACATCAAAAACGGCATCCTGCCCACCCGTCCCATCACCGTGATTTTCGGCGCCAAGGCCGCCCCCGCCTATGTCATGGCCAAGCATATCATCCACCTCATCCTCTGCCTGCGCCAGCTCATTGAGTCCGATCCCCAGGTGCGCCCCTGGCTGCGTGTGGTGATGGTGGAGAACTACAACGTCAGCTGGGCCGAGAAACTCATCCCCGCCTGCGACATCTCCGAGCAGATCTCCCTGGCCTCCAAGGAGGCCTCCGGCACCGGCAACATGAAGTTCATGGCCAACGGCGCTGTCACCCTGGGCACCATGGACGGTGCCAACGTGGAGATCGCCCAGCTGGTGGGCCGGGAGAACATCTACACCTTCGGCGCCTCCAGCGACCGGGTCATCCAGATGTACGCCCAGCACAGCTATCACCCCCAGGAGTTCTACAACCGTCCCTGGGTCAAGGAAGTGGTGGACTTCATCGTCTCCCCCACCCTGGTGGCTCTGGGCGACGAGACCTGCCTGCGGGCTCTGTGGAATGACATAAAGACCAAGGACTGGTTCATGGCCCTGCTGGACGTGGAGGAGTACACCGCTGTGCGCAGCCGCCTGCTCAGCGACTACGAGGACCGCACCGAGTGGTCCAAGAAGATGCTCATCAACACCGCCAAGAGCGGCTTCTTCTCCAGCGACCGTACCATCGCCCAGTACAACCACGACATCTGGCACCTGAACTGAGCTGACGCTCGGCAAAGAAGTCCACGGACTTCTTTGCCAGGGGTTCGCATGACGGATGGGGCTCGATTTCTGACAAAAAAGTCACCCCATCCGCCATGAGAAGTGTCATTTCCCATGCACATGTCCTGGAACATGACGTTATTTCAATTGATTCCGCCACCTGCGGGTGGCGGAACTCTGCGAGGCCCCTGATCAGGCAAGCTTTCTGCATAAAAAATCCCGCTCCAATTCAGGAGCGGGATTTTTTCGGTTTGGGATGTTTTTAGCCCTTGAGGCTCTCGGCCCAGGCGGCGTACCGCTCCACCTTGGCGGCGCAGTCGGCCTGGCTCTCGCCACGGGCCAGGATGTACACCTTCACCTTGGGCTCGGTGCCGGAGGGACGGACGATGACGGAGGTGCCGTCCACCAGCTCGTAGCGCAGCACGTTGGAGCCGGACAGCTCCATGGTGGTGCGGTCGCCGGTGGCGGCGTCCACCACGCTGCCGTCCTTGTAGTCCTTCCACTGGGCCACGGCGGTGCCGCCCACTTCCTTGGGGGGATTGGCACGCAGGTCGGCCATGAGCTGGGCCATCTTCTTCAGGCCGTCCAGACCGGGCATCACCAGGTTCATGGTGCGCTCGCCGAAGTGGCCGTACTTCTCATACAGACCCTGGAGGGCATCGTACAGGGTCATGCCCTGGCCGGCATACCAGGCGGCCATCTCGGTGAGGGCCACGGAGGCGGTGACGGCGTCCTTGTCCCGGACGAAGCTGCCCAGCATGTAGCCGAAGGACTCCTCGTAGGACATGATGACGTTGCCCTCGCCGGAGCTCTCCAGCTGGTCCTTCTTCTCGGCCAGGAACTTGAAGCCGGTGAAGGTATCAAAGCACTTCAGGCCGTTGTCCTCGGCCACCTTGCGGGCCATCTCGGTGGTCACCAGGCTCTTGAGGGCCACGGGGTTGGCGGGCATCTTGCCGGTGCGGGTCTTGGCACCGATGAGGTAGTCCAGCAGCAGCACGCCAGTCTGGTTGCCGCTGATGACCACGAAGTCGTCGTCCTTGGTGCGCACCATGATGCCCACACGGTCGGCGTCGGGGTCAGAGCCCAGAATGAAGTCGGCGCCCTCCCGCTTGGCAATGTCCACGGCCAGGGCGAAGCCCTCGGGATTCTCGGGATTGGGGGAGACCACAGTGGGGAAATCCCCGTCGATGATCATCTGCTGGGGCACGCAGATCACGTGCTTCATACCCAGACGGCGCAGAGCCTCGGGAATCAGCTTGTAGCCGGTGCCGTGGAAGGGGGTGTACACCATCTTGAAGGTGTCGGCCACAGCGTCCACTGCTCGCTGGTCGTTGACCTGCTCCATGACGTTGGCCAGGAACTTCTCGTCGGTCTCGGTGCCCATCAGAGTGATGCGGCCCTCGTCCAGAGCCTTCTTGTAGTCCATGGTCTTGACGCAGTCGAACACGTCCAGCTCCTGCATCTTGGCGGCCACCTTGTCGGCGGGGCCGGGAGGCAGCTGAGCGCCGTCAGACCAGTACACCTTGTAGCCGTTGTACTCCTTGGGGTTGTGGCTGGCGGTGATGTTGATGCCGGCGATGCAGCCGTACTCCCGGATGGCGAAGGACAGCTCGGGGGTGGGGCGCAGGGAGTCGAACAGGCGCACGGGGATGCCATTGGCAGCCATGACGCAGGCGGCCTCATGGGCGAAGAGCTCGGAGTTGTTGCGGCAGTCGTAGCACACGGCCACACCCTTGGCGGCGGCCTCGGGGCCCTCCTCCAAAATCACCTGGGCAAAAGCCTGGGTGGCGTGGCGCACCACATGTACATTCATCCGGTACAGGCCCACACCCATGGTGCCGCGGAGACCGGCGGTGCCAAAGCTGAGCTGGGAGAAAAAGCGGGATTCCATTTCCTTCTCGTCCCCGGCAATGGCGGTCAGCTCCGCCTTCTCCTCCTGGGACAGGGCCGGACTCTCCATCCAGCGCTGATATTGTGCCTTGTAATCCATGGTACAGTTCCTCCTTATATTCTCAATGTTGTTTAGAATGCAAAGTTGCCATCCACAAACACGGGAATCTCCTTCCCGTCCTGAGTGGTGCCCACAATGGACAGATCCTTGGTGCCCACCATGAAGTCCACGTGGTTCATGGACTGGTTGAGGCCCACAGCCTTCTGACCTGCCTCGTCCAGGTCCTCGCCGCCCTTGACGCAGTTGGGATAGGCGGAGCCAAAGGCCAGGTGGCAGGAGGCGTTCTCATCAAACAGGGTGTTGTAGAACAGGATGCCGCTGTTGCGGATGGGGGAGTCATAGGGCACCAGGGCCACCTCACCCAGATAGGAAGAGCCCTCGTCCATGCCCACAGAGTGGCGCAGGTACTCCTCGCCCTCCTCGGCGTGGACATTCACGATCTTGCCGTTTTCAAAGTCCATATAGAAATTCTTCACCAGGTTGCCGTTGAGGGCCAGAGGCATGGCGGCGTATACCCTGCCATTGACGCCGTCCCAGCGTGGGGCGGTGAAAATCTCCTCGGTGGGCATGTTGGCCACGAACTCCACGCCACGGGGGGTGTCCTCGCTGCCGCCCATCCACACGTGGTTGTCGGGGAGGGTGATGGTCAGGTCGGTACCCAGGGAGTTGGTGTAGTGCAAGGTCTTAAAGTTGTACTCGTTGAGCAGCTTGGCTCTCCGGGCCGTGGCGTCCACGTGGTCGCGCCAACGCTCCACGGCCTTGCCGTCCCCCGTGATGCGGCACACCGAGAAGATGGCCTCCCACAGAGCGTCAATGGCCTCCTCCCCCTTCTTGTCGGGGAACACCTTCTCCGCCCAAGCCTTGGTGGGGTGGGCTCCGATGGACCACTGGAACCGGTTGGCGCTGAGGGAGTCGTGCCACACCCGGGTGTTCTCTCCCTGTACCCGCTGCCAGGTCTGGATTCGGGTGGAGTCCACGCCCCGGAGCATCTCGGGGTCAGAGCCGATGATGGACAGAGCAGTGCAGCCCTCCTGCACCAGCCACTCGTACTTCTCCTTGAGGTAGTGGGGGAACTCCTCAAACACCTGGCTGTCCGCCTTCAGGTACCGCTCCCGGACGATGAAGTCGTCCCGCCAGTCCATGATCACGTCCTTGGCCCCACGGTCCAGGGCCACCTGGGCACACAGACGGGCCAGAGGCGCACACTCCACCGGGGCAGCCAGATTGACCATCTGGCCGGGCTGGATATTCAAGCCCACTTCTACCAAAAGATGGGCGTATTCTTCCAATTTTTCCTTAAAATTTGGAACCATAGGATAGGTTCTCCTTTCGCTGTGCATTTCCCCCAGAACGGGGATTTCAAAATACCTTAATATTATAACATCACATCAAAAAAAATACAAATCGGAAATTGCATTTTTTAGCGTGATGAAGTATAATCTTTTCTATCTTAACGTCTGGAGGAGCTGCGCCATGCTGAACACTGTGATTCCCGCAGGGTATTCCCCCTGTTTAAACCTATACGATACCCAAAAGGCCATCGGTCTTTTAAAGCGTCTGTTTGAGGACAATTTAGGCGGCGCCCTCCATCTGCGCCGGGTCTCCGCCCCCCTGTTTGTGGAGGCCTCCACCGGCCTCAACGACGACCTCAACGGCGTAGAGCGGGCGGTGTCCTTTGACATCCCCGACGCAGGCCGGGACGCCCAGGTGGTGCACTCTCTGGCCAAGTGGAAGCGTCTGGCCCTCCACCGCTATCAGTTCTCCGTGGGCGAGGGGCTGTACACCGACATGAACGCCATCCGCCGGGACGAGGACCTGGACAACATCCACTCCGTGTATGTGGACCAGTGGGACTGGGAGAAGGTGCTGGCCCCCCGGGACCGCAACGAGACCTACTTAAAGAACACCGTCACCACCATTGTGGCGGCCCTGGCAGACACCCAGTCCACCCTCCGGGCGGTCTATCCCCAGCTCACCCCCCTGCCCACCATCCAGCGGGAGGTGTCCTTTGTCACCGCCCAGGAGCTGGAGGACCTGTGGCCGGAGCTGTCCCCCAAGGAGCGGGAGAGCGCCTGGGTGAAGGACCACCCCACCACCTTCCTCATGGGCATTGGCGCCCCCCTGAAATCCGGCAAGCCCCATGACGGCCGTGCCCCCGACTACGACGACTGGAACCTAAACGGCGACCTGCTGGTTTGGAACTCGGTGCTGGAAAGCGCCTTTGAGATCTCCTCCATGGGCATCCGGGTCAGCCCCGAGTCCCTGGACCGCCAGCTCACCCTGGCCGGGTGCGACGACCGCCGGGAGCTGCCCTTCCACAAGATGCTCCTGGAGGGCAAGCTGCCCCTGACCATCGGCGGCGGCATCGGCCAGAGCCGGGTGTCCATGTACCTGCTGGGCAAGGCCCACATCGGCGAGGTCCAGGCCTCCGTGTGGGACCAGCAGACCCTGGAGGCCTGCCGGGACGCCGGGGTCATCCTGCTGTAAGAGGGAGGCGCTACCCATGAAAAAACTTGGTTTTGGCTGTATGCGCTTTCCCCTTCTGGATGCCGAGGACAACACCTCCATCGACTTCCCCCAGGTGTGCCAAATGGTGGACCTCTTCTTGGAGCGGGGCTTTACCTACTTTGACACCGCCTACTTCTACCACGGAGGCACCAGTGAGGAGACGGTGAACCGCTGCTTGGTGCAGCGGCACCCCCGGGACTCCTTCACCCTGGCCACCAAGCTGCCCCTGGCCAAGCTGAAAGAGGCCACACCCCAGGAGCAGGCCGACATGTTCCAGCTCCAGCTCAAGCGCTGCGGCGTGGAGTTTTTCGACTACTATTTGCTCCACTGCATTGACGACGAGAACTACGAGATCGCCCAGCGGCTGGACAGCTTCGCCTTTGTCCAGCAGAAGAAGGCGGAGAGGTACATCCGTCAGGCGGGCTTCTCCTTCCACGGCACCCCGGAACTGCTGGAGGAAGTGCTCACCCAGCACCCTGAGGTGGACTTTGTGCAATTGCAAATCAACTATCTGGACTGGGAGAACCCCAAGGTGCAGTCCCGCCGCTGCTACGAGGTAGCAGTGGCCCACCACAAGCCTGTGGTGGTGATGGAGCCGGTGAAGGGGGGCAAGCTGGCCAATCCCTCCCCCGCTGTGCGGGAGAGGTTCGCCGCCCTGGACCCCAACGCCTCCCCCTCCTCCTTTGCCATCCGCTTTGCCGCCTCTCTGGAGCACGTGTTTATGGTGCTCTCCGGCATGTCCTCCCTGGAGCAGGTGGCGGACAACACCGGGTATATGGCGGATTTCCGCCCCGTCACTCCCCAGGAGGTGGCGGTGCTGGAGCAGGCCGCCCAGCAAATTCAGGCAGACGGCACCATCCCCTGCACCGCCTGTTCCTACTGCACCGACGGCTGCCCCCAGCGCATTCCCATCCCCGCCCTGTTTGCCCTGTATAACCGGACTCTGGGCCAGCCCGGGCTTCCCCATAAGAAGGAGTACCGGGAGCTGTGCGCCCAGGGCGCACCCGCCTCGGCCTGTGTGGCCTGCGGCCAGTGCGAGGGAGCCTGTCCCCAGCACCTGGAGGTGGTGAACCAGCTCCAGCGTGTGGCCAACGTATTTGAACATTGACCCCAACGGGCCGCAAGTGCTTCTTGCGGCCCGTTTGTTTTCCACCTGTCCCGAAAAACAGGCCGCCTATTCCCAATTGGTAGACAACACCGCGGATTTTCCGTATACTCAAAGTACCAAGAGAAGGGAGGGAACGACATGAAAGTGGAAGTGCACATCGACCCCCAGCTGACCCAGACCCAGGTGGTCATCCACGCCCCCGCCCGCTCCCCCCAGGTGGAACAGCTGGTGCGCCAGTTGGAAGAGCTGACCGCCCCCTCCACCTTCACCGTCTTCCGGGACGGCGAGGCCCGGCTCCTTCCCCTCTCGGACATCCTCCGCTTTTACGCCGACGGCAAAGGGGTGTCCTGCCAGACCACCACGGGGACCTACACGGTGCGGGAGCGGCTGTATGAGCTGGAGGAAGCCCTGGCCGGGACCCGGCTGGTGCGGGTGTCCCACTCGGAGGTGGTGAACTTAAACCACGTCACCGCCCTGGACCTGTCCCTCACCGGCACCATCAAAATGACCCTGGCGGGCGGGACCATCGTGTATGTATCCCGGCGGTATGTGAAGAAGATCAAGCAAGCGCTGGACCTGTGAAAGGAGGGTGAACCATGCTCTTTGACGACAAAAAACAGGCGTTGTGCCGCATTGCCGTGGGGGCTGTGGCAGGGGTGGCCGTTCATGTCCTGTTGGGCTATGTATTGGGGACCCTGGGTTTCTTTGGGGACCGATTGGCCGCCGTGTTCTCCTCCCCCACCTGCTCTTTCCCCGCCCCCTTTGCAGGCTGGGGAATTCTGCTTTCCTATCTGCTCTTTGCCCTCCTGGGGGCGGAGATCGGGGTGTCCACCCTTCCCTTTGCCGATCATGGCCGCACCTTGGTTCTTCGCACCCTGGCCCACTTTGCCCTCATGGCCGCCACCGTGGCCCTGTGGGGCGGTCTGAACTTTGGCGGGGCGGGGGCTGCCTTCTGCCTGATCCTCCTGGCGTCCATCTATGTGCTGGTGTGGCTAGGCCGCTGGGTGGGCTGGTATGTGGAGGTGGCCGCCATTCGGGCCAAGCTGGGGCTGGCCCCCGGTCCCTCTCTCCTTCATTGGCGAGAAAGTCTTCCCTATCTGGTGTTTGCCTTGGGGCTGTGCTTGGGGCTGCCCGCTCTGCTGCGTCTGGTAGACCCCCAGGACGTGCCCGTCCTCTCCGGGGTGTATTTTCCCTTCCTGCTGCTGCCCATCGGCACCTTCTGCTCGGGGGTGTCCCTGGGGCATCGGCACGGCTTCTCTCCCCTGTATCCGGCGGCCTGCGCCCTGCTGTCTGTGGCGGCGGTGTTTCTGCTGTTCAACGGCTCCGCCCTCTTCCACGGGGGTATCTCCCTGGTGTGCGCCCTGGTGGGAAACGGGGTGGGAACTCTGCTGAAAAAGCGGGCCACACGGGAAAAGAACCCCTAGCTCCCCCCTCTTTTTTCCCTCAGCCCTTGCAAAATCTTCAGAAAATGGTATAATAGCCGCACGGCGGCTGTTATCAATTGCCGTTTTTCTTGCCCCTGACGGGACAACCGAAAAACCTGGCGTTGTACCATCAACGCCTTTGACACAACTCTTTGTGTTCGGATAGATCATTTGAGAATTGAGGGAAGTAGTATGGATCGCATCACCATTGCCTCCGTCTTTGCCGACAGCGAGAAGCTCTCCGGCCAGACGGTCACCGTCATGGGTTGGGCCCGCACCATCCGTGACATGAAAACCTTTGGATTTGTGGAGCTCAACGACGGCTCCTGCTTCAAGAATCTCCAGATCGTGCTGGACGCCAACGTCCTGGACAACTATAAGGAGATCACCGGCCAGAACGTGGGCGCTGCCCTCATCGTCACCGGCACGGTGGTGCTCACCCCCGAGGCCAAGCAGCCCCTGGAGATCAAGGCCGCCTCTGTGGCGGTGGAGGGCGTGTCCGCCCCCGACTACCCCCTGCAAAAGAAGCGCCACACCGTGGAGTATCTGCGCACCATTCAACACCTGCGTCCCCGCACCAACCTGTTTTCTGCGGCCTTCCGGGTGCGCTCTGTGGCTGCCCACGCCATCCACTGCTTCTTCCAGGACCGTGGCTTTGTGTACGTCCACACCCCCATCATCACCGCCTCCGACTGTGAGGGCGCCGGTGAGATGTTCCAGGTGACCACCCTGGACGTGAACAACCCGCCCCGCCTGCCCGACGGCAGCGTGGACTGGTCCCAGGACTTCTTCGGCAAGAAGGCCAACCTCACCGTGTCCGGCCAGCTCAACGCCGAGAACTTCGCCATGGCCTTCGGCTCTGTGTACACCTTCGGCCCCACCTTCCGGGCTGAGAACTCCAACACCCAACGCCACGCCGCCGAGTTCTGGATGATCGAGCCGGAGATCGCCTTTGCCGACCTCAACGACGACATGGACCTGGCCGAGGACATGATTCGCTATATCATCCGCACCGTGTTGGAGAAGTGCCCCGACGAGATCAACTTCTTCAACTCCTTCGTGGACAAGGGCCTGAAGGAGCGTCTGGAGCTGGTGGCGGGCTCCGAGTTTGGCCGTGTGACCTACACCGACGCCATCGAGATTTTGAAGAAGAACAACGACAAGTTCGACTTCAAGGTGGAGTGGGGCTGCGACTTGCAGACCGAGCACGAGCGGTACCTCACCGAGCAGGTGTACAAGAAGCCCGTGTTCGTCACCGACTACCCCAAGGACATCAAGGCCTTCTATATGCGCCTCAACGACGACGGCAAGACTGTGGCCGCTGCCGACTGCCTGGTGCCCGGCATCGGCGAGATCATCGGCGGCTCTCAGCGTGAGGAGCGCATCGAGGTGCTGGAGGAGCGGATGCACCAGCTGGGCTTGGACCCCAAGGACTACTGGTGGTACCTGGACCTGCGCCGTTACGGCTCCTGCCGCCACGCCGGTTTCGGCCTGGGCTTCGAGCGCATGGTGATGTACCTGACCGGCATCAGCAACATCCGGGACGTGGAGTTGCATCCCCGTACCGTGGGCAACGCTGAGTTTTAATTTAGATATGCACAAGGCACCCCCCGGACTGTGGAAGTCCGGGGGGTGCCTTGTTATGTCCTCCAGTTTGCCAAAGGCAATGTACCGTACTGATCTCTAAAATTGTTCAGCAGCCTATGCTCCCTTGCGTCTGCATCTATACAAACCTCATAGGTCAACATCAACCTTTCGGCGTGTTCAACTTGCCAGATTGCTCTGCCGCCTTTGTGGTTGACAGCTTCATCCCATCCATATTTTATGTACTGTCGGAGCCGTTGACGCAGCCCCCTTTTCCCACTGGCTTTTCCAATGTATAACACGGTTTTGTTTCCACACCTTCTGTATTTTTCTTGGAGAATATTCTCCCCATACAATGGTGCGTGCTGGTTAGGCGCAGTGGGTTGGAATTGTATGTCCATTCCCTGGGGAACACATACAAAATAGATGCCCGGTTGATCTGGAATATCTGCACATTCGGTATCGTGGAGCATCTCCAAAGTCCATGTGACCCCCATTGAGACATTTTCTATTTGTTTATTCAATCGTTCTTCCTCCAGCATCCAACTTCATTTTTCTTATTGGGAATTTCCGCTACGCCTACATTCTGTTCTGTTCTTGTCCGGATTCCCACCGTTCTAGGTCATTCGGGTTCCAGGGGCTTCATCAGCGTACAAAAGCCTCCCTCGGGGAGGGAGGTGGCGTCGCCGTAGCGGTGACGGAGGGAGCCTTGGGGTGCACCGCAGTCCATCCGCCTCCCTTGTGTAAAGGGAGGTGGCACGGCGTAGCCGTGACGGAGGGATTGACGGCTCCAGGGTAACGGGTCAACCCCTCAGACTCGTCGGTGCAGACTATGTGTCTCTCGCCTCGCCCCTGAGAGGCGGGGCAAGTCTCGCTCACGCCGTCGCACCTCCTCTCCCCACCGAACCCGCTTGCGCTGGGCTTCGGCGGGGCCCCGTAACGGGCAGACAGCTCCCCTTACACAGGGGAGCCTTTGGGCACGGCGCATCTGCCGTCAACGGGCGTAGGGGCCGTGGCTTGCCCGGCCCGTGGCTCCCCTGGCCTTGCCCTGGGGGATTCGGGAGGGGCAAGCCCCTCCCCTACCCACAGCAACACCGGAAATCCGGCAAAGCCCTCACGGCCTGCATTTTTCATTCTTCATTTATCATTATTCATTGCCCTTCATGTTCCAGTCCGGGATAAATTGCTCCCCCACCGCCTCCAGCTCCTGCACATAGCCCTGAATGCCCAGGGCGTCCATGTAGTTGCGGGCGGCTCTCAGCTCAGAGGGGCGAATGGTGCGCTGCAATTCCGGGAACTGCTCCAGATGCCCACATGGGGTGTACTGGGCCATGAGAGAAAACAGCACCTCCCCGGGGGCAAACTGCTCCGACACCCAGTCCATCACCCGCTTGGCCTCGGCAAGTCGTCCGGGGAGAATCAAATGGCGGATGACCACGCCCTTTTTCAATAGCCCATCCTCCAACTGCACGGGGCCCGTCTGGCGGAACATTTCCACAATGGCGGCCTTTGCGGTGGAAGGATAGTCCGGGGCGGCGGAGTACTTCTCCGCCAACTCCTCCGTCACATATTTCAGGTCGGGCAGGTACACGTCCACCTTCCCCTCCAGGCTTTTGAGAATTTCCACCCGCTCGTAGCCGCCGCAGTTGAACACCACGGGCAGATTACCGGGCATGGGACGGGCAAGCACCTTTTGCAGCACGTGGATGTACTGGGTGGGGGTGACCAGCTCAATGTTGTGGGCCCCCTCCCCCGCCAGCTTTTCAAAGAGGGCGTACAGCTCGTCCTCTGTCACTTCCTTGCCCTGGTTTTCGTGGCTGATGGGCCCGTTCTGGCAGAACACACAGCCCAGGGTGCAGCCGGAGAAGAACACCGTCCCCGCGCCTTGGGTGCCGGAAATACAGGGCTCCTCCCAGTGGTGCAGCTCCGCCCGGGCCACCTTCACCACGCTGGGCAGGCGGCACCAGCCCTTTCCCACCTCCGGGGTACGCTCCGCCCCGCACTGCCGGGGGCACAAATTGCAGATCATCTCGGAATCTCCTCCTTCACCACGTCCATCACCCCGGCAAAGGCGTTGGGCACAGCGTAAATGTCGGCAAGTTCCTGCCAGGTGCACCACACCCAGCCCTTTGGCAGCTGCTCCTCCTCCAGGCGCACCACCTGGGCGGTGAGGTGCCACTCCACATGAGAAAAGATGTGCCGGGCCACCCCGCCAAAGCGGCCCTGGGGCATGTCTCCCGTCCACTCCGGGGGCAGCCGCCCCTCCAGCTCATTGGGGAACTCCCATAGCCCCGCCAACAGCCCCTTGGGGGGACGCTGGCGCAGGGCCACGCGATGCTCGTGCACCAGCAGCCACACCGTCCGCTCCTCGATGCGCCGGGGGCGCTTGGGCGCCTTCACCGGGATGCGGCTCCAGCTGTCCTGGGCACAGGCCACGCAGAAGTCCCGGGCGGGGCACCGCTGGCACTGAGGCGCTCCGTTGGGCAGGCACACCGTGGCCCCCAGCTCCATCATGGCCTGGGTGAACTTGTCCGGGGCGTGGAGGGGGATAATGGGGCTGAGCTGGTCGGCGATGGCACGCTTGGTGGCCTGGGCGGTGATGTCCCGCTCATCTCCGTTGATGCGGGTGACCACCCGGAGGACGTTTCCGTCCACCGCCGGGACGGGCTGTTTGAAGGCGATGGAACAGATGGCCCCGGCGGTGTAGTCCCCCACCCCCTTCAAGGCCCGCACCTGTTCATACTGGGAGGGGAAGACGCCGCCATACTCCTCCATGATCTGCCGGGCGGCGGCCTGGAGGTTGCGGGCTCGGCTGTAGTATCCCAGCCCCTGCCACAGCTTCATGAGCCGCCCCTCTGGTACCTGGGCCAGAGCGGCCACGTCGGGCAGTTCCGCCATAAATCGGGCGTAGTAGTCCAGCACCGCCGCCACACGGGTCTGCTGGAGCATGATTTCCGACACCCACACGTGGTACGGGGTGGGGTCCTCTCTCCAGGGCAGGGTGCGGGCGTTGTCTCGGTACCACTCCAGAAGGGGGATGGGCAGTTGTTCGATGGGCAGCATGGGGTTACCTCCAGGTCAAAAATCTTTTCTAGTATATCACACTTCCCCGTCTCCCCTCAAGCGTCGGCACAGCTGGACAAATTGGGAAAAAATCACCGCTCCCTCCTGCCCCATCCGCTCGGGGTGGAATTGCACCGTCCACAGGGGCAGGGTGCGGTGCTCCATGGCCTCCACCACCTCCCCCTCAGACCAGGCGGTGGCCACCAGTCCCCGGCCCAGCTTGCCCAGGCCCTGGTGGTGATTGGAGTTGACGGTCCCCACCGCCCCATACCATGCGTCCATGCGGGAGCCCTTCCGGGTGCGCACCGGGTGGAGGCAATCCCCCTGGGGCTGTTGGTGGAAGGGGGCCAGGGTCTTGTCCAGGTTTTGTACCAGGTTGCCCCCCGCCCACACGTTGACTACCTGGTGGCCCCGGCAGATGCCCAATACCGGGCGGCGGGCGGCGGTGAAGGCGTCCAGCAGGGCCAGCTCTCGCCGGTCCCGGGGCAGGTCCATGTCCCGGGACCCCCGGTTCAACGAGTGGAAACAAGATGGGTGGATATCGCCGCCCCCGGCCAGAATGAGGCCGTCATAGCGCAGGTCCGGCTGGGGCAGATACACGGCGCTGCCCTGGCCCCCGGCCCGCTCCACCGCCTCCAGATAGTTGGAGGCATCCCCGCCCCCGGTGGAAATCAAAATGGAAACCTTCACGTTTTCTTCCCCCTCCTTGCCCATAACCAACCAAACACTGAAAGCCCCTGCATAAGCAGCACGGCCACATAGAGCAGCGTGCCCACCGCCACGCACACCACGCAGGTGGTGCCCAGCCACACCCCGGCCCCCAGCAGCCATTGAAACAGCAGCCGACACCACAGCCCCACCAGCACCGCCGACAGCACCGGGCGGACAAACCAGGCGTACAGCCGCAGGCGGAGCCCGGTGGCGTGGAGCACCGAGGCCAGGTTCATCCCCATCCCCACCAGGGAGGAGAGGACGAAGCCCACCACAAAGCCCCGCAGCCCCCAGGTGGACACCGTGCCATAGGTAAAAGCCAGCTGCACCACGTCGCTGGCAATGGCGTTTCTGGCCCCCCTGCCCTGAAGTCCCAGGCCGTTGAGGGCGCCCCCCAACACCGACTGCACACAGGTCATCAGGGTGCCCACTGCCAGCGGCAGGATGTACTCCCCCACCCGCTGCTGCTGGAACAAGAGCTGACCCACAGTGGGGCCCATCACCACCAGCAGCGCCATACAGGGGGCCATGAGCAGCATGGTCACTGACATGATGCGGTTTAAAAATCCCGCCGCCACACGGGCGTCCCCGTGGGCGGTGCGCCGGGACAGGTCGGGCACCATGGTCAAGCACAGCGCCCCGATAAACCCAGTGGGCAAGGCCAACAGGGGCATGGTCATGCCGCACAGGACACCGAAGGCGGACATGGCCGCCCCGGACTCCATGCCCCCCTCCACCAGCTTGGCGGGGATGAGCACCGCATTGGCCGAGCCCAAGATGGTGCCCAGCACGGAGGTGAGGCCCACAGGGATGGCGATGGACCACAGGCCCTTTGCCACCGACGGGTCCCGGGCCAGACCCCGGGGGCGTGTGCGCTGAAAGAGCACCACCAGGGACACGGCGGAAAACACCTCGCAGATAACCATACCCAGCACAATGAGGCCCACAGTGCGCTCCTGGTTTTGGGGCAGCAGCCACACCAGCAGGCCCAGCACTGCCCCGGCCCGCACCAGCTGCTCCATGGTCTCCACGGTGGCGGGGATGCGCACCCGCCCGGTACCGTAAAAACAGTGCTTATGCAGGTTCTCCACCCCGGTGAGGAGGACGCAGGGCACCAACAACACAATGCCCAGCCGGGTGCGGGCATCCCCCAGCAGATACACGGAAATGGGGTCCGAGCACCACACGATCACCGCCCCCAGGGGGACGGCCAGGAGGAAGAAGCGGCGCAGGCCCGCCCCCAACACCTGGGTCACCCCCGCCTCGTCTCCCAGGGCGTGGCACCGGGCGGCACGGGTGGACACCGCCACCGTCAGGCCCACCGCCGTCACCGACATAAACATGGAGTACACCGGCATCACCAGCTGATACAGCCCCATGGTCTCCGCCCCAATGAGCCGGGAGAGCATCATCCGGTATAAAAAGCCCACCACCTGGGCAAACAGCCCGGTGGCGGTGAGCAGCAGCGTCCCCGACCACATGGCGCTCAAAACAAATCCCCCCTTCTCATAGCGTTTCCATTCTATGAGAAAGGGGGATTTTTCATGTGAACTTTTTTCCATTTCGCCGCATAGGATAGCGAAAAGGGGGTAGATGCATGGACCAGCCCACCAGACCAGACCGGAGTGCCGATTCCGACTTTTCCTTTCTGATGGCGGTGCTGGTGGCCGCCCTGTTGGCAGTGCACACCCTATACCGGGCCGAAGCAGGACAAACCACCGGGTTTTATCCCTTGCGCTGCGGCGAGACCGCCCTCACCCTGGGCAGCTCCGGGTTCTTTCTCACCCAGACCCTCAAGGCCCTAAACGAGACAGACCCCGCCAACGCCCCAGAGCTATGTGCCGCCCAGTGGGAGGTGATGGCGGCGGGGCTTCTTTTGATTGCCGCCTTCCTTCAGTTTGAGCTGGTGCAATACCGCAGGCGCACCGGGCAGCTGCCTGACATTTTTACAGCTTCTTGAGCCGACCCGCTGCCCGGAGGATGGAGGCCACCGTCTTGCTGTCCTCCAGGCGGCCGTCAATGGCCATCTCCACTGCCTCAGACAGGGGCATCTTCACCCGCTCCAGGAACTCATCCTCGTCAGGGTGCATCTGGCCAAAGGTGAGGCCACGGGCCAGGTACACGTGCTGGAGCTCGTCGCAGAAACCGGGGGTGGGCAGCATCTCACCCATGGGAATCCACTCCCGGGCCTCGGCGCCGATCTCCTCGCTGAGCTCCCGCTTGGCCGCCTCAAAGTGGTCCTCGCCGTACTCCAGCTTGCCGGCGGGCACCTCCAGGAGCACCTTGGCATAGGGGTAGCGGTACTGGCGCACCAGGTAGATGTTGTCCTCATCGTCAATGGGCACCATGACCACGGCGCCGGGGTGGCGGATGACCTCCCGCCAGGAGGTACGGCCGTTGACCAGCTCCACCGTATCGTAGTGGACCTTCAGAAGGCCGCCGTCATACACCAGCTTGCTGGTGAGTGTTTTTTCCATGAGTTCCATACCACAAGACCTCCTTGTCTCATTTCCCTGAGTATAGCACACTTTTCTCCCCATTGCCATAGGAGGAAAAAACTTGTATAATGACTTTATCACACTAGAGAAACGACGAGGTGTTTTCCATGGAACTCTCCCATGTTCATATCTGTCTGTCCACCCTCTCCGTCTACCGGGACCTACTGGACCAGCCGGTGACGGTGGCTCTGTCCAAGCTGTCCCAAGCTCTGGAGGCGGGGGACGGCCTGACCGCCGCCCAGTGCTACAGCCAGCTCTTCTATGAGATGCAGCGCTCCAGCAGTCCCAGCCTGGGCCACTGGCTCTATGAGGCTCTGCGCTGGTCCCAGGGGCCCTACCCCACCGCCATAGCAAAGGGGGAGTGCCCGGAGCACCTGGAATATGCCGCCCAGCTGGACATTGACACGCTGCGGGCCGTCAGCGCCATTCCCAGTCAGCAGTGGCTGGACGCTGTAGCCCAGGCCACTCCGGCCCAACTGCGCCCCTGGCTTTCCAAGCTGCTCCCCTGGCCCGACGAGGCCACCCTCTCCCTGTACCTGGCCCCCCTGCGCCAGGCCTACCTCCAGGAGGGTGTGGGCCCCCTGGCCCGGCACAAGGCCTTTGTGTGGGAGGACGGTACCCTCGTCCCGGTGCCCCACCCGGACTGTCCCACCAGCGAGCAGCTCATGGGCTACGAGCACCACCGCAATCAGGTGGTGCAGAACACCCGGGCGCTGCTGGCGGGAAAGTACGTCAACAACGTGCTGCTCTACGGCGAGAGCGGCACCGGAAAGTCTGCCACCGTCAAGCACCTGCTCACCCTGCCGGGGATGGAGCAGCTGCGCCTCATCGAGGCAGACAAGGAGAACCTGTCCGGCCTGCCCGCCCTCATCCGCTCTCTGGAGGGGCAGCCCTTGAAGTTTATCATCTTCATTGACGACCTCACCTTTGACCGGGACGACCCCACCTACTCGGTGCTGAAAACCATTTTGGAGGGCGGCGTGGAGCGTCGGCCCCAGAACGTGGCCATCTACGCCACCTCCAACCGCCGCCATCTGGTGCGGCAGACCATTTCGGAGCGGGCGGGGGACGAGATGGACCGCAACGAGACCATCCGGGAGAAAACCTCTCTGGCCGACCGCTTCGGCCTGCGCATCCTGTACCAGGGCCTGAGCCGGGGCGAGTTCTTGGACCTGGTAGACCTATTTGCCGCCCAGCACGGGTGCACCCTGCCCCAGGAGCAGCTCCACCAGCAGGCCATCGCCTGGGAGCGGCACCATGGGTCCACCACACCCCGGACGGCACTGCAATTTGTGCTGTCCCTGTGAGGAAAAGACCTCCACAACCGGGAAGCCGGTTGTGGAGGTCTTTTATCATCCGATGGTGTCCCGAATCTGGGCCATCACCTGGTCCGTCTCGTATTTCAGCTCGGCGGCGGACATGCGCTGGGCCCCGTGGCCCAGAATGATCATCTGCTCCAGGCCGTCGGAGGTGGCCACCCGCACCCGGTTGTCCCGGCTGAGCTGGTAGGTAGTACGCTCAATGTACATGTCGGCGGTCTCCGCCTCCTTGGTGTACACCACGTACAGGTCCCCCAGCTGTTCCACCGCTCCTTTGCCGCCCTTGACCTTGTAGGCGTCAAAGACCACGATGACCTGGCAGCCCCGCCAGCTCTGGTAGTTGCGCAGCAGGTCAATGAGCTTGGCTCGTGCCCCGTCCAAATCCTCTCGGGCCAGGGCGGACAGGTCTTCCCAGGCGTGGATGATGTTGTACCCATCCACCAGCAGGTAGTCCTTCCCCGTCCGCTGTTTCAGCCCCTTCCAGGGCCGCTCCTTGGGCTTGGTGGTGGCCTTTACCGAGTGGAAGGCCCGGGGCTTCACCGCCCCATAGGTGCGGGCGAAGATCTCCTCCAGCTCCTTGTCCAGGGCCACCTGGGAGGCGTAGCCCCGCTGGAACTGGGGGGCAGGCTGGGCCTTGCGGGCCCGCTCCTCCTCTGGCAGCCAGCCGCTGTCCACATGCATGTGGGATCGCACCTCATTCCAGGGCACGTGCACCCCCGCCCCGTGGTCACAGAACACCGAGCCCGAGGGGTTGTCCACATCCCGGTCTGGGTCGTAGCCCCGCTCCTCCACCACTTGCTGGGTGTTGTGGCAGGGGCGGTATCCGTCCAGGCGGCAGGAGAACCGGCCTCGGCCCTGGGTATAGGCGGCCACCTGGCTCCAGTAGTCCCCCACCTCGGACACAGGCAGGGACCCGGTGAGCACCGCCGTCTCCCCTCGCATCTGGGGGCCCTCAAACTCGCCGCACATGCGCTGCACGTCGGTCATGGCCCGGCCCACGCTCTCCCCCGGCACCTCCAGGCGGAAGGTGTACCAGGGCTCCAGCAGGATGGTCTCCCCCATCATCAGACCCTGGCGGATGGCCCGGTAGGTGGCCTGGCGAAAGTCGCCTCCCTCGGTGTGCTTCAAGTGGCCCTTGCCCGTCAGCAGGGTCAGCTTCAAATCGGTGATGGGAGACCCGGTGAGCACGCCCACATGCTGACGCTCCACCAGGTGGGTGAGAATGAGCCGCTGCCAGTTGCCGTCCAGCACGTCCTCGGAGCACACGGTGTCAATTTGCAGCCCCGCCCCCCGCTCCAGGGGCTCCAGGAGCAGGTGCACCTCGGCGTAGTGGCGCAGGGGCTCAAAGTGGCCCACACCTTCCACAGGCTTGGCCAAGGTCTCCAGGTAGACGATGCTGCCGGGGCCGAAGGTGACATCCAGCATGAAGCGGCGGCGCAGCTCCCGCTCCAGAACCTCCCGGTGCACCTGGCCCATGAGCTTCACCCGCACCTGCTCTGTGTTTGGCTCCCACTCCACTTGCAGCTGGGGGTCCTCCTCCTCCAGGCGGCGCAGCCGCTCCAGCAAGGTGGAGGCGTCCACCCCCTCCGGGGGAATCACCTGATAGGAGAGCACCGGCTCCAGCCGGGGGCCGGTCCAGTTCTCCTCTGCCCCCAGGCCCTCCCCCGCCGTGGTGTGGGTGAGCCCGGTCACGGCGCACACCGTCCCGGCGGGGGCCACGTCCACCGCGGTGAATTTGGCCCCGGAGTAGAGGCGAATCTGGTTGACCTTCTCCTCCCAGTTGGGTCCGTGGAGCACCTCTCGCACCCGCATCTGGCCTCCGGTGACTTTCAGCCAGGTAAGCCGCTCACCCCGCTCGTCCCGGGTGATTTTAAAGACCCGGGCCCCGAAGTCTTGGGGCCACTCCGGTTCCAGAGTATAGGCCTCAATGCCGTCCAGCAGCTCCTCCACCCCCTCCACTTGGAGGGCGGAGCCGAAGTACACCGGGAACAGCTGCCGCTGCACCACCAGAGCCGCCAGCTCCTCCTGGGTAAATTCCTCCCCGGACAGGTACCGCTCCATGAGCTCCTCGCTGCACAGAGCTGCCCCTTCCCCTCGGGCCTCCGGGTCTGTCATATCCACAAAGCCGTGGCCCAGCCGCCCCTCCAGCTGTTTGAGGATGGCGGCTTTGCCCTGGTTGGGCTGGTCCATCTTGTTGACAAAGAGAAAGACGGGCACCCCCGCCTCCTCCAGCAGCTGCCACAGGGTTTCGGTGTGGCCCTGGACCCCGTCGGCGGCACTGACCACCAGGATGGCGCAGTCCAGCACTTGCAGAGCCCGCTCCGTCTCGGCGGAGAAGTCCACGTGCCCCGGGGTATCCACCAGGGTCAGCTCCAAGTCCCCCCGGCGCAAGATGGCCTGTTTGGCGTAGATGGTGATGCCCCGCTCCCGCTCCAGCTCCTGGGTGTCCAGAAAGGCGTCCCCGTGGTCCACCCGGCCCAGGTGACGTATATTGCCCGTCAAATAGAGCATGGCCTCGGTGAGGGTGGTTTTCCCGGCGTCCACGTGGGCCATGATTCCAGTTGTCAATCGTTTCATGTTGGGTATTCCCCCTGCGTTTGGTTCTCCATTCAGAGTACCCGATTTTTCCCCCTCTTGCAAGGAAAAAATTGCCCTGGGCTTTGCGCCCAGGGCAATTTTTGAGGCTAGGGGGAATTAGGCGTTCTTCTTGCGGAAGATAGCCAGCACAGCCAGACCGGCCGCGCACACCACAGCGGTGAACAGGTAGGCAGCCACATTCATGGTATCACCAGTCTGGGGCACCTTGCCGTCATCGGGCTGGGTGGTGGGAGCGGGAGTCTGAGAGGGCTGCTGGGTGGGCATCTCGCCCTCAGCAGTCAGGTTCTCCATGGCGGTGAGCAGGTTCATCACTGCGGTATCCACCTTGGCCTGATCGTCCTCGGTGAGGCTCTCGTCGGCCATCACGGCCTGAGCAGCAGCCAGAGCGGAGCGGAAGGCGCCCACGCTGGCCTCGTTGTAGCCATTGAGGTCCATGGCCTCGGCCTTGGCAATCAGCTCTTCCAGGATGGACTTGTCAGCCTTGAAGCGCTGGGCCAGGATGGCGTTGAGCAGGTCCTCAGCCACGGGCTGGATGTCCTCGTCCATGGCGTCGCCATCTTCCATGACCTTCTTGGCGGCGTCCAGAGCGTCAACCAGCATCTGCCAGTTGTCAGCCACATACTTGTCCTCGTCGGGCAGCATGCTCTCAGCCTTGGCGATGAGCTGCTCCAGCATGGTCTTGTCGCCCTGGGTGAGACCCAGACCCCAGATGCCTTCCAGCAGAGCGTCCCAAGCGGCGTTGATCTCGTCCTGAGTGGCGTTGGGGTTGTCCAGAACGGTCTTGGCGTTGTCCACAGCGGCCTCAAAGGCGGCCTTGGCGGAGTCGGTGACACCCTCGGTGGACAGGGTCAGAGCGTACTCATAGGTCTTCTGCAGCAGGTCCTTGTTGCCGGGCTGAGCCTCGCCAGCGGGCACCAGAGCGTCCACGGCGGCCTCATAGGCGGCCTTGGCCTCCAGGAACTTCACGGGGTCCACACGCTGGTCGTTGCTGGTAGCGGCCAGATCCTGAGCAACCAGCTCGTCAATGGCCTGCTTGGCAGCGGTGACAGCGGCGTAGCTCTCAGCGGTGTAGTCCTCAGCCACGATGTTCTCGTAGCCAGCCACAGCCAGCTGAGCCAGCTCACGGTTCCGGGTGGAGTACACCAGACCGGCCTGAGCCTCTTCCACAGCGGCCTTCAGCTGGTCGGCCTTCTCCTGGGACAGGTTGCCGGCGTCGGCCAGAGCAGCCTCCAGGTCCTCCATGGCGGAGGAGTAGGTCATGAAGCTAAAGGTGGTGTAGACGTTGTTGTCGTTGGTGACCTTGTTGTCCACCAGACCCTGCAGCTCGTCCACGTTGCTGGCCTTGAGCACAGCATTGTTCACGGCGCTGTTCAGGGAGCCCAGAGCGGAGTCCACCATGGACTGGGTGACGTTGTCGTTTTCATACATGGCCTGAGCCACAGCCTTGGCAGCCTCGTAGGCAGCAACGCTGTCATCGGTCCAGGTGTCGGTGGGCTGAGTGGCATCCAGAGCGGCCTTCAGCTCGTCCTTATTCACCTGACCCACAGCCTGGGTGGAGGTGACGATCTCGGCGATCTCGGGGATGGTGTCGGTCCAAGACACGGTGATGCTCTCCAGAGTCTTGCCGGTGTCCAGCTTGAACTCGTTGATGGCCTGGTTCAGAGTGCCCAGCTCCACAGCAGCGTCCTCGCCCACATACTGAGCGGTGACGGTGGCGTTGGAGATGGCGCCCAGCTGCACCAGACGGATGGAGGTCAGGCCGGTGGGCTCAGAGATGCGGTAGGTGAAGGAGCTGTTGGTAGCGCTGGACTTGTAGGTGGTGGTGTAATCACCGTCCAGAGCGTTGGAGGGGATCATGCCCTTCTGCTCCACGTCAGCGCTGACGATGTCACGGTTGCTCTCGGGGGAGATGTACTCGCCGCCGTTGATCTGAATCTCGCTGAAGCCCAGCCATCTGTGGCTGTAGGTGCTCAGAGGAGTGACACGGATGTAGCGGCCATCCACGTCCAGACCGGTGGCCTCGGCGTACATGTAGCCGGGGTTCTTGCTGTCGTGATACAGGGTCTTGTCCTGCATGTCCTTGGCCACGGAGTTGTCCCACACGTTCTCGAAGTCGCCGTCGCCGATGACCAGGACCTCGGTCCAGTCCTCGCCGTTGGCGGAAACCTCAAACTTCACGTGACGGGGGTAGTTGAGCTGAGTCTCCACGATGTAGTAGCGCAGAGAGGAGAAGTGGATGGTCTGGCCCAGATCGAAGGTGATGGTCTTGCCAACGTCCTGGGTACCAGTGATCATGCCCAGAGTGGACAGGTCGCCGTCGAACACGTTCTTCACGGTACCGTTGTTTCTCATATCGGAGGAAGTGTCCTGAATGGCGAAGTTACTCTCCACGGTCTTCTCGCCCACGAACTCGTAGGAAACCACGAACTCGGTGAGGTTGAGCACCACGCCGTCAGCAGAGGAGACAGCGCGCACATAGCGGGCGTCGGTGGCGGACTTGGCGGTGTAAGCGGTCCAGGTCACACCGTTCATGGAGGTCTCCAGAGTCACGCCCTGGGGCAGCTCGGAGGTGGTCACGCCGGTGACAGCCTTGATGTTGCCCAGGTCCACACCCACGTAATCGCCGGTGTTCAGGGTGGCGGTGCCGCTGGTGAGGTTCACCTGGCCCTCGGAGGCGTTGGAGAGGATGTTGGTCTCCACATTGGTGTACAGGTTCTCGGTGGAACCGGTCTGCTTGATCACCTCAGTGACGGTGAACTCACTGAACTGGCCCCAAGAGCCCTGCTGCACCAGGTTGCGGATGCGGATGTACTGAGCCTGAACGCCGTCCAGGTCGATGTCCAGCACGTCGGTGCCGCTGGCCTTGCCCTCGTAGCGCTCATAGCCAGGCACAGCGGTCCACTCCTGGCCGTCCACGGAGGTCTCGATGGTGTACACCTTCAGCTTGTCGGAGCTGTCGCCGTTGCCCACCACAATGTGAGCGCTGTCCAGCTTGGCAACCTTGCCCAGGTTGTAACCCAGGAAGTCGTCCACCATGAAGTCATCGCCAGTGGTGTTGCCGGACCCATCGGGATCGTACCACACATAGGTGCCGTCGTTGCCGTCGTACAGGTTGGCCTCGTTGCCCTGATAGACAGTCCAGCGCTCGGTGCGCATGATGTTGTACTCAATGGGCTTGCTGGAGGTGTCGGCGGAGAATTCCACGTTGAACTCGCCCACACGCCACCAAATCTTCTTGAAGGCATCGTTCTGCACACGCACAGCGGTGGTGGTGATGTCCTCATCAGAGAAATCGAAGGTCTGGACCTTGTCGCCGTTGACCTCAGCGATGGTCTGCCACTGGCCCTGGTCATCCAGGTACTGGATGGAGCCGTCGGTGATCACGTCGCCGGCAGCGGAGCCGCCCTGAGCGAAGGTGACGCTGGTCAGCTTCATGGGCTCAGTGAGGGTGTACTGGATGTAGGAGCCGGCGGGCAGGCCGTCCTTGTCGGTGCCGCTGGCCACAGACAGCCACACCTCGCTGGCGCTGGCGCCGCCGTTGGCACCATCGTTGAGCACGTCCCAAGCGGTGCCGTTCATCCGATCCCGGTTGGTGGAATAGGTACCCTCAGTGACCTCAGGCTCGCTGTCCTGAGCGTTGATCTGGAACTCTCTGAGATCCAACCAGCAAGCACCGCTGTTGGCCTGAGTGGTGATCAGGCGCACGCCCATAGCCTGGAAATCCTGGGGCAGTGCATCCTCATCCAGGGAGATTTCGAAGGGCTGATTTCTCGGCACATCGAATTGATTCTCTCCCTCACGCAGCTCAATATCAACCCACTCTTTTCCATCGGTGGTATACTGGAGTTTGGAATGCTCAAAGTGATCGGCCTGACCCTGCATGGTAATGCGGATGTTGTTCACATCGATGACCTTGTTATACAGCAGTCCCACATACTCGCCCTCAGCAATGGCATTGGGAGTTTTAAACGTCATGCCGGTACTGTCGCTTCCATCAAAGATATTAGCAACGTCACCAGTGGGGGTGTCGGTACGGTTGGTGATGAAGTTGGCAATCACCTTGCTGGGATCCATGGCGGTCTCCGCAGACTGAGAGACATAGTTGGCCAGGGTCTTGATGAAGGGCACGATGTGCTGCACGCCCACCTCGGCGTACTCATTGTGGTCCAGATACCAGAAGGGGTGGTTCTTGGAGCTGTCAAAAGCGGTCTTACCCTCGGAGTTATACTTGAGGATGTTGCTGGTGTCGCCCGCCAGCACAGCCTTCACACCGTTGAGGTAGGCGATGGCAGCAGCGGTGGTATCGTCCCAGCAGTTGAGCCAGTAGACGATCTGGTCCTTCACATCGGTGTTGCCAGCCTTGGCCCGGTAGGTCTGAGCAGCCTGCTGGAGCTTGACAAACTCAGCCATCACGGTGTTCACATCGTCCACAGTGACGGTACCGGCAGCCAGCTTCTCCTTGAAGGAGTTGAGAATGGGCTTGAGTTCCACAGACTCCTGCAGCACGCGCACACGGCTGTCCATGTTCTGGTTGATCATGTGCTTGGACAGCTCCCGCAGAGCATTGGAGGCGTCATTGGGAATGACAGTGTTGTGGTCCACGCAGGCGAAGGAAGCGTCCCAAGCCTTGTCAGCCTCCTCCTGAGTCTCCCAGATGTTCCAGGAATAGCAGGCATTGCCGAAAATGGCCACCTTACTGGGCTCAGACTGCTGCATGGGGTTGAGTACGATGCCCTGGATGTTATCCGGGTCGACACCGATCTGGAGGAAGTCAGAGTAACCACCCATGATCAGGTGCTTCTTGGAGTTGTCAGTGCAGGGCCAGTTGATCCACATGTAGGGACCACGGCCAACGCCATCCTTGAAGCCCTGGGTAAAGCTGGGAGAAACCTCACCCCACACCTTACCGCCGGTGACAACCAGAGGCACGGTCTCGGGCATGTTCTGGCCCAGATATTTCAGCTGAGCGCTGTTACCATTACCCATGTAGTCGTTGGGACAGAAGGGAATGACCACCTTCAGGCCCTCGTACTTCTCCTGCATCTCCTCAGAAGAAACCCAGTCAGTCAAATCCTTCATCAGACGGGTGTAAACGTCCCAACCAGCCTCATTGTTGCCGCCGGGAACACCAGCGTCATCGGCCAGAACGGCAATCTGACGCACACCATACTCCACGGTCTGCTCAAATTTCTTCTTCAGGACTTCCAGAGAGTCATCATAGTTGCTGGCATTGATGCCGTTGTACATAAAGGGGTGCAGAGCAAACACAAACTGGCACTTAGAGGCATTGCCTGCATCTGCCAAGGGCTTGATCTTGTCGTTCAGCTCTTCCTCGGTGTACAGCTCACGCCACTTGGCGTTGTGCTTGGGGTCATCCTTGGGAGCGTAGAAGTAAGAGTTGAGCTTGTAATAGCCTGCCCAAGTCATCAGGTTGGCACGGTCGTCCGTACTCCAGGGGTTGCCGTAGTAACCCTCGATGAAGCCACGGCTGGCCACATCGGCCCAGTCCTCCACGTGGAACTCCTGGATGGTGTAGCTGTCCATCTGGGTGAACACGTGGTACAGGCTGGTCAGGCCGTAGAACGCAGCGTCGGTGTCACGGCCCAGCACGGTGATCACGCCGTTCTGGTTGTCCAGGACATAGGAATCCATCTCGTCAAACAGCCCATCGGTGGTTACCTCCAGGTTCTCCTTGGCGTAGCTGTCCACGTAGCCGCCGGAGCCGTTGATACCCACCAGAATGTTGGTCTTACCGTTGACCATCTCGTCCGAGGTGGTGTAGGTGATGTCCCCCTTCAGGTCCAGCACCTCGTCCAGGCGGTCCTTGGTGTACTGGTCGATGCCGTCCTCGAACACCACGTTGACTTCATTTTTAACAATGTAGTCTCCACCTGTATAGGTCATCACATGGGGATTGGGGTAAATCTCATACCCGGTACTCCCCGTGTCCTCGGCCTGGGCCTGGAAGGGGGTCATTGCCACACAACCCGCGCCCATGACCGCGGCCAAGGCGGCCGCAGTGAGTCTGCGTCCCATATGGGCCTGACTCGCTTGTCTTGTTTGCCGTCTCATTTCGCTTCCTCCTTATCTTATTTTGGATGCTGGAGCTTCCCACAAAAAACAAAAAAAGCCAGACCGCCAGGAGCAACTACTACATGGTCTTCATAGTCTTCTGGTCAATCCGGTTTTGCCCTTGCGGTAACAATCCATTCTATCCAATTATGAGTGAATCTTACCATATTAAGTTAGACAAAGTAAACAGTGTGTTTCGAAATTTTTAAATTTTTTACAGTTCTCTTTTCTTTCCCAATTTAACTCGCAGAAGTAGTGGGTGAAATTTCATATTTTTGCGGAAATTCGTGTATTTATTCAGTAAAAAATAAATTCCATTTGGTTCCATATTAAAAACTTTTGTGTCTCGTTCGTCATTTTGCACAATATAAATAAAAATTGCCGTGGGGAAGCACATGTCTTTCCCACGGCGGCAGGGCAATTTTCTCACCGGAGCAGCTGATAGATGCACCCGTATATCACACTGGCAAACACCCCATAGGCCAGCACGGGCCCGGCCACGGTGAACAGCTTGGCCCCGGTTCCGGTGATGCGCCCCTCACTTTGAAACTCCAGGGCCGGGGACACCATGGCGTTGGAAAATCCGGTGATGGGCACCAGGGTTCCGGCCCCCGCTTTCCGGGCGATGTCGTCAAACACGCCCAGACCTGTGAGCAGGGCGGCCACGAACACCAGGGTCAGAGACACCAGTGGCAGGGCGTTCTCCCCCGCTCCCCACCTCTCATATAAGGTACTCAGCCCCTGGCCCAACGCACAGATGCCGCCCCCCACGCAAAAGGCCCACACCAGATTTTTGGCGGTGGGGGAGGATTTGGCCATGGCCATCACATACTTTTGATATTCCTCATTGCTCATGTTCATGGGTTCTCACCTCACAGAGAGTATACCCATTTTTTATGAATTCATCATAGCAGTGGGGCAGAAAGCGGCATTCGGCGCTCCCTGCCCCATGGATTTCTCAGGATTCTTTTGATTCTTTGTTCTCTTTCTGAGCCTCTCGGTTGCGGCGCACCCGCTCCAGCATCCCACCCAGGGAGGCATTTTCCTGTAGTTCCAACAGCTGCCCAATGAGCTGATTGGATAAGAGGAACCCCTCTGGGGTAAACTGCCATCGGCGTCCACGTCGGCGGGCCCAGCCGCGCTGCTCAAACTCCGCCAGCTTGGCGGCGATGGGCTCGAAGTTCATCATATACTCCCGCCGGTACTCCCACTCCTCAATGCCGTGGACGGTGCGCATGCGGAGCATCAGGTATTCGCTGCCCCGCTCGCGCCGGGTGATCTGCTCCGACTCATCCACCACCGCGTCCCCCTGGAGCATGTGGTCAATGTACTGGTCCAGATCGGAGAGGAAGGAATACCGCCGCCCGCCGAAATCCGAGTGGGCCGCAGCGCCCAACCCCATATAGGGGTGTCCCATCCAGTATTTCATATTGTGCCGGGACTGATAGCCCCGCTTGGCAAAGTTGGAGATCTCATACTGTTCGTACCCGGCCTCGGCCAGGCGCTTCACCGTCCACAGGTACAGGGCCGCCTGTTGATCCTCGTCGGGCAGCTGCTCGCCTCGAGCCACACGCTGGGCCAGAGGAGTCCCCTCCTCCACCGTCAATCCGTAGCAAGACAGGTGCTCCGGGTTGAGAATCAGCGCCTTTTCCACCGTCTTGTGCCAGCTCTCCTCGGTCTGCCCCGGCAGGCCGTAGATCAAATCCAGGTTCAGGTTCGTGATTTTGGCCCGGCGCACCGCCGTCACCGCGTCCACCACCTGGCGATAGGTGTGGGGACGGTGCACGGCCTGCAGCTCCTGGTCACAGCCGGACTGCATCCCCATGGAAATGCGGTTCACGCCCGCTCGGCGCAGGTGGCGCAGCATCTTCTCATCCACGCTGTCCGGGTTGGCCTCGATGGTGATTTCCACATCCTTGGACAGGGTGAAGCGGCGTTTGATGGTGTGCAGCAGCTCCACCAAGCGCTTTTCTCCGTACCAGGTGGGGGTGCCCCCTCCGATGTAGATGCTGTTGACGGAAAAACTGCGGGCCGCCTCCGCACTCTCCACAATGTGGCGCAGGAGCGCTTTTTGGTAGTCGTCCATCCGGTCTTCCCGCCCTGCCAGCGAGTAAAAATCACAGTAATCACACTTGCTGCGGCAAAATGGAATGTGTAAATACAGTCCCAGGCACTCTCCCATACGCTCTCCTCCTGCGGGTGTTCATCTAATTTTATGATTATAGCACACACCAGGTATAGATTCAATGTCACTTCTTTCAATCTAGTTTTTATTATTATATTTAGTCATATTGACCTTGATATCACAAAGCGAATATGTTATAATGAGCTCTCAGAAAGGATGGTGTCACTATGGAAGACGCACTCACACCTGACCCCTTTGACGCCCTGCCCCGTCCCCGGAGACGTCCCCAGGAGCATGGCCGCACGCCCTTCGACGGACTGCGCCCCTGGTCGGCCATCACCCACGGAATTGGTGCGGCGCTGGCCATCCTGGGCACGGTTCTGCTGCTGGTAAAGGCAGTGATCACCGGTGCTGACGCCTGGAAATTGGTCTCGTTCTCCATTTATGGAGCGTCCATGATCGGACTATATACCGCCTCCACCCTCTACCACTCGGTGCACACCACCGCCGCCAAGCGCATTGCGCTGCGGAAGTACGACCACGCCTCCATCTACTTCCTCATTGCGGGCACCTACACCCCGGTGTGTCTCACCGCCCTGCGGGGGCCCTGGGGCTGGTCCATGTTCGGCATCATCTGGGTTCTGGCCATTGCTGGGCTGGTGATGACCTTGGCCTGGATCAACTGCCCCCGTTGGCTCACCTCCACCATCTACATTGCCATGGGCTGGCTGGCATTGGTGGCCATCTATCCCCTCTACCTCACCTTGGGAATGTCCGGCGTGCTGTGGCTGCTGTCCGGCGGCATCCTCTACACCATCGGCGGCGTGCTCTACGCCCTGAAGTGGCCCGCCCGGGACAATCCCCGGTTTGGCTGTCACGAGATTTTCCACGTATTCATTGTGCTGGGCTCCGTGGCCCACTTTATGATGATCTATCACGTGTTGCTCCCCCTCTAAGATGCAAGAAACTGGTCTTTCCCTCAAGAAAGACCAGTTTCTTGTTTGCGTGTCGAAGCAATTCGACACACTTCTCAAAAATGCCAGCATTTTTTCGAGGGGATGCAGCCCGCTGCATGCATAATCGGGTCAAAGGACGACCCGATTCCACACTGGCGGGCTGAGAAGTGTTTTTTCCGATGCGCATGTCCCCGAAAAAAACGGATTTCGATTTATTTTCCCGCCCCCGGGCGGGAAAACTCTGCCGAGGGCTTTTAGACCATGCAAGATGATTGTTCCTTCTTGCGTTGCTATGTGGGTTCTTGGCTTTATTCGTGTTCGGCCAGCTGTTCCATAATCCAAACGGCGCTGCCTCCCCGGACCTCGCCGTCCCGCAGGTCCTGGAAGCCCATGGCCAGCCAAAAGTCGTGGCCCTTGGTGTTGCCTTTCAGGCAGCCCAGGCGGATGCTGTCCATTCCGGCGTCGGCAGCTGCTCCGGGCAGAGCCTGGGCCACAGCCCGTCCCACGCCCTGGCGGTGCAGGCTGGCGTCCACCATAAAGAAGCCCACCCACAGGGTGCGCTCCCGGGGATAGCCCTCCACCAGGTCCAGAATTCCCACCAGCTTGCCCTCCTGCCACAGGCCCAAATCATGCTTTTGCTCCTGGATGCACCGGGGCGGCAGGGTGGCCATATCCTCCCGGATGCTGTGGATGGTGGGCTGGCCCTGGTTCTGAATCTCATAATAGGCGGCGTTCCCCTCCATCAGGGCCAGAACGGCGGGCAGGTCTTCCTCCTCCCACCGGCGAATCTCAAACTGAGGCAGGCGCTGGCTCAGGGCATCCACCACCGGCATATCAGGCAGGGCTACCTTGGTGCCCACACAGCGGTTGATGGGGGTGCCCAGGTTGTGGAACTTCTCCTCGTAGTCGGTCATGACACCGCAAATGCCGTGCTCGTGGAGGTTGCGGGTGACCTGAGACAGCTCAAACCCGGCCTTGGGGAACTGGAACAGGGACCACTCAAACAGGTCCCGGTTGTCCGACTTGAAGTGGATCTCGCCCCCGTCCCGCAGCACCTGGCGATACCCACGCAGGAAATTCTCGTGGGTGAGACGGCGGCGGGAGTGCTTCACGGAGGGCCAGGGGTCACAGAAGTTGATGTACAGCAGGTCCACCTCGTCGGGGGCGAAGTAATCGCTGAGGCAGGCGGCATCGCCGTCAATAAAAAAGACGTTGTGCAGCCCCTTCTCCCGGCACCGCTCCATGGCGATGACCATGGCGTCGGGCACCCGCTCCACCGCCACATACAGGTCCTGGGGGTTGGCCGCCGCTGTCTCGGCGGTGAATCGTCCCTTGCCGCAGCCCAGCTCCAGACGTACCCCCTGGGCCTGGGGCATCAGCTCCCGCCACTTGCCCCGCTGGGCGGCGGGATTTTTAATCCACAAATCGGCACAGTTCTCCATGCGCCGGTCCAAGTTCTTCTTTTTCCGCATTCTCATTGGCTTCACCTCGTAGCATTCAAAGAAAGTCGAGAAAATCATATCATAAACTCTTGCCAAGGGCAAGGAAATCCGCTATAATATAAGCCCGTAAGCTGAAATATCCGGGTGTAGCGCAGTTGGTAGCGCGCCTGCTTTGGGAGCAGGATGTCGGGAGTTCGAGTCTCTCCACTCGGACCATTTGGTCAGAAAAACCGCCTATCGAGGCGGTTTTTCTGCGTTTTTAAATAATTTTTGCATTTTCGCGATAGCTGCTTATGGGTGCTTCAAGGGACAAGAAAGCGACGGGCGCATGAGCGATGATAGCCGCCGAAACTGCCAAATCCCTAACCAATCCCTAACGGCAAAGGAGAGCGATGATTTACCTGGTGGCATAGGACTTACTGTTATTCGTCCGTCCCAGGATATAAGGCGACTCCCTGGAAGACAACGAATGCTTTCATCGGATTGAAGAAATTGTCCGTGTGTTTGAGGAGCTTGGTTCCGGCTGCGGCAACCGGCATGATTTTGCCTGACTCCACAGACGAGCAACCTCCCTGTCTGTTTCTTTATCAAAGCTGCTGTGCCCGATGGTAAAGTTAGGTGAAGTCAGAGCAACAGATAGTTGCTTTGCTTTTTGTTTCCATCGTGGTACAATTCCGGTAAGGTGGTGATCGATATGCAACCAAAAGAAATTCTTCTGGAACTGCGCACCAAGCATGGGCTCTCACAGGAACAGTTGGCTGAAAAGGTGCATGTAACTCGGCAGGCGGTATCCCGCTGGGAGACGGGCGAAACGGTGCCCAATACGGAGACTTTGAAGCTACTTTCCAAACTGTTTGATGTTTCCATCAATACCCTGCTGGGCTCGCCCCGGCAGCTGATCTGTCAGTGCTGTGGCATGCCCTTGGAGGATGCCAATATCAGCAGAGAGACAGATGGCTCTTTTAACGAAGAGTACTGCAAGTGGTGCTACGCTGACGAAAAATTCGTTTATACAAGTCTTGAGGAATTGCTGTGTTTCCTGGAGAATCATATGTCCAATGAAACCTGGCCTCCCGAACAGGTCAGAGCCTACTTCGAAACTCAGCTTTCAAAACTAAACCACTGGAAATAGGACAAAGCATCAATACCTCCCTCTGAAACTTGAGATTTTCAGGAGGAGGTATTTTTATGTGTGACGGGTGCAGTTGAGTTCCTTTTCAGCAGCCGACATGATTTTGGCCGGGCCTATTGTTTGACAGAAAAAATGGAGCGATACGCCGGAAAACATATCGCCCCATTTTGAATCGCTGCTCTTACGGTATCCGCCCACGGTGCTGCCGCTCCATCTGCTCTGGTTCTCGCAAAACCAGCGGTCGCACCACTGGCCTACGGTATAGCTGTTTCCTTTCTGCATATCGTCGCCTCCTTTTGGCAACCGAACAATACCACAGAAAGAGGGAAATAGCTACTGCTTTCTTCAGTCTATTTCAGCACAGTAGTGAGACCAGCTACAATCCGCATAGCATTACAACAACGTCACTCTTCTGCCAATTTTGACTTTACAATTTCCAAACTTTTTTTCTTCGTCTCATTTATCGCAAATCCCTTTACAACCTCTTGCATCGTTTCGGAACTCCAGTAAATCTTCAAATTTGTCTTAGCTCGAGTAATTGCCGTATAGAAGACACCATGAGTTATTTTTTCGGCATTATTGCTTGGAATAATCACCTTAACCGAGTCGTATTCCAAACCTTGCGCTTTGTGAATCGAAACAGCGTAGGCAAGTTGGAACGGGACAACAGATTTGAGCCGTAAGTCTTCATTCTCTTCCTTTAGCCTCTCGTCGTATTCATATACCTCAAAACGAATCCGCGTGCCATTTTCTACAGTCTCTACAAACTCAATGCCATCTCTCCTACATGCTACTTCAGTTAATGGAATATCAACATCAACAGTAAATGAAATAGAGTTTGAAGACCTTTCGATATTAACGATGCGTCCTTTCAAATTGTTGTATAGAAGATCAAATCTTTTTGAGTCATTAAAGAGAATGGGATCGCCGATTTTGTAAGTCCATTCGGCCCAAGAAACAGCCTCGCTTTTGGTATTTGCAGCTTGAAAATAATTGTTCATATTATTCAGCCCAAACTTTCCATCGTAATTCAGGCAAAGAATGACCTCATCCTCATATTCTCTTTTAAAGACATTGGGGCCAATATCTTCGGAATATGGTCCATTGATAACCAGTTTTTCGGTTATCATATCTGATCTGGTTCGAACTTCATTCCATAGACTAATAAGAGCTTGATCCTGAGTTCTCCAAGTACTCAGCAGTTCAACATTGGATCCCTGAGTTTTGATAATATCTTTTGCATAGAAAAACCAGTTTCCAAACTCAATAGATTCAATCTGATGAATATCTCCAGCCAACACCAGAAAACTATCAGGGCTCATCCTGTTCAAAAATCTCTCCATGGTTCGGTTGTCAATAGTACTACATTCATCCATGAATATGATATCGTAGTCTGGAAGATTTACTTGTTTGGTGAAACTGTCTATACTGATAAAATCAGAATCTGTTCCTGGATTATCAATACGCCTCTTCAAATTTTGAAGTGCTGTGTGCGTTTTAGTTAAGAAAAGTTTACGTTGATTTGACATCAAGTTTGAAATGTAATTAATCAACGTTGTCTTTCCTGTCCCTGCCGCTCCATAAATCAGGAGAAGCCGAGAATTCACAAACACATTTTGGATGGCCTGCTTCTTTAAATCGTCAGCAAAATCCAAGGGACTTTCTTGGAGAAATTTTTGGTTATACTCTCGCTGTCCTTTATTTCCGTTGTTGGAGAATTCCAGCAGCCTCCTCAATATGAACAAGGTTGTTCGTTCGTAAGATTGGATGCATGCAAAGCCATCAGAAAGAATAATTTGATATCCTTGGCTCCGTTCCCACGAGTCTAACTGATCATTATATTTTTGTATCTCTGCTACACTGGATTCGGAAGTGGTTTCAAAATAAATTTCTCCAGTTTGCTTGATCGCGTTTCTAATCGATAAATATGGGCGAACCACATCAATCTTTTCGATACCGGCAACACTAATAAGTTTTTTGACTTGGCTGCCCACACTTGTTTTACTTCCTGTCAAATTGGAAATAAACGGATTTCTTTCAAAGGGATAGCAACTGCTTGGGAGGTACAGTTTAGCAGAAAGCATTTTACGGGTGAATTGCGTCGGCATTACGCTCTCCAAAGTTTCTTCCCGAAGATTCAAAAGCAAATATCTTACAACATTGCGGCCAAACTCATTTGAAGCTTTAGAATAGTGCTCCCTGAGAGTGAGGAGAACCTCCTTGTACACTGATGTGTTTGTGGTTCTATAAATAGAGTCGATAACCCTCGAAAATTCAACTTCCTGAAAATCAATCAAATCAAGGAAGCTAAGACCTGTTCGAGTAAGAAAGCGCATTAATTCCTCGTACTCTCCATACTGAGAAGATATGCGAGTTGGAATCTTTAGCACTTTCCCCAGCTTATTCAGACACACGGGATCTATGGACACACGCCAATTCGTAATAACTTTAATTGAAGAGTCAATTCCCCACAAATTCATTGGGGCGTCTACATAGCCGACCTGAACAGAGTAGCTTGTGGAGATATTTTCTTTTGAGTATGCTGTGATTCGATTATATTTCGAAGCGTATGCACCAGCCAACTGAAGTGTGATTTCATAATAACGCTCTCGCCCAATAAAAAATGGGATCTTTTTCTGGACATAATACCTTGATGTACGCAGAGCACACCGGGTAGAGCCAACCGTGTTTACCGCTATTGCTACCATCTCATAATATTGCTGGTCAATTTGGTCAATATGGAGTGGAAATTTTTCCAGGTTGCCTAAAATGTTTATTCCGTATTTTTCATCCAATGATTTTCTTATTTGCCACAAAAAATCATAATACTTCAGCATCAAACGTTCTGATTGACCTTCATCTGGGACGCGTTTACCAATGTACTGCAGTCCTCTGAGGAATGTACCAAGGTACTTGGTTTCAATAGTCAACATGGAACGTTCCCATGCTAACGGAAGCGTTGGGGTATCGATTCCATCAGCTATGGCGTTGAGCAGAAGAGCAGCTGTGCACAGATCATCGAGTCTTTTGAGAATTCTTCTCGACACGCCATCACGAGTATCATTGAAAATATCGAGCCTATCAATGCTTTCCATGATTTCTGTATCGCACGCTGAGATTATTTTCTCAACATCGTGGCGGGTATAGCTCTTGCTATCCAGCTGATTTAGAAATGAGTGATGATTTGTAATGTATTCCAGTTTTTCACAAAACGCAGCAACGCTTTCATCTGTATTCAGAATTTCCTCGTCAGCAGAAAAGGCGATGGTCATACTATCATTATCAAAATTAATCGAATTCAGGAAATCTACGGACATATACTTCCAAAACACTCGCTGGGTGCCACGCTGATCTGGATTAAGCACAACAAACAATATCCCAGGATCTAAGGAGACATGATCACATATATAAGCAGGAAAAGCCAAACTTTTTAGCGAATACTTAACAATACCATCTTTTTCTCTATACAAATGGGTTCCTTTAATTTGAACCATGAAGTTCTGCGTTGGGCGTCTGGACACATTTGGATTTGAAACAAACTCAAATGTACCATCATGATTTGGCCAAGTATCGTTTGCCTCAAAAGAAGTATTAATTCGCCCTCCAGGATTTAAAAATGCTCCCAGAAGTGCGATGGCAGAACGGTCCTCAACAGAACGTTCAGAATGTGTTTTAATGTGTCGTTTAACCTTTTCCCTTACCTGCTCAATCATCGCTTACTCCTCCGGGCGCATCAAATAGTCATCTTATAAACCGCATTTTGCGATTCTTATGCAATGATTATAACTCTTGGCCCATAGGCAGTCAACGAAGCGTCTATCAGCATTAAGGTACAATATGGGTTTTTGGCCCCTTCGCTTATATCCTCCAACTGTATGACCCAAAATCTAACTTTGATGCTTTTTGATTTCTTTTGGTAGCTGTCGTTGTTGAAATGGTATGCTTTTTTGTCGAACATCTGCAACGTCAGATCCGAAGTGGCACTGAATCTGCAGGATAATACGATAGAATTTCTCGTATCAAGGTGTACTCCAGCTTTATTCTTTGTTTATGCGGCGCATTTCCTGCGCCCCCCTCTGTGGTGTCCTGGCTTGCCATCGCCGCTCACCCCGGACGGAACTTCTTTTAATACACAGAATCCAATCCCACACCCATCCCAAAAGGAGAAAGTTTTGTTTGAAACACGCAGGGCAAAAGAGTGTCAAAGATAAACTGCCGGAGCAGAGGAAAGGGCCAAAGAGGGCGGTAGAGTGCCGGCTGAAGGTTCAGACACACGTTTGGGAGCAGGATGTCGGGAGTTCGAGCCTCTCCACTCGGACCATTTGGTTAGAAAAACCGCCTATTCAGGCGGTTTTTCTTTTTTTACCGAACTTTTTAATTGAAATGTTCTATTTCACATCATACGGCTTGCTGTTGTTGGTTCGTCCCAGAATATAATCGGTAGACACCTTGTAGTAGTCCGCCAATTTCAGAAGATGAATCACCGGAATCGTCTGGAACCCACGCTCGTAGCGGGAATACACCGTCTGGCTGATCCCTAAAATTTCCGCCACATCCTCCTGCCGCAGATCCCTGTCCTCCCGCAAATCTCTCAGTCGTTGAAATAACATACCGCCCACCGCCTTTAGTACTGATTGATACTATTGACGATACCGCAAATTTTCATTACAATGTTGTTTGTAGAACTAATAAGTACTAAGGTGGCGGTTGCATGGAGCTGTATCAAGAAATCCTTTGTCATGTCTTTGCAAACGAAAAAATTCAGGTTTCCTTCCCTAATCTCATCAACACAGACGTAACAAAGATTGTGGAGTTGGAATGCTATAAGGCCCTGGCTAAAATCAAAGCCATCCTGGAGGACGACGCATTGGCAGACAGCGAATGCTTTCAGCAAATCGAGGAAATTGTCTGTACCTTTGAAGATCTGGGTGCCGGTGGCGGCAGCCGGCATGATTTTGGATGACCCCACAGACGAGTCACCGCCCGCTGAATATCCTCGGAATTCAGCGGGCGGTTATCTTTGATTATAGCGTGTGAAAAACTGCTATGCCTGATACAAAAGTTCTGCGGGGAGAAAGCACAGTGCCCACAGGCGCTCCGCTTTTCATAGCCCTCTTTTCAGATACACCATGTCTACCAGCTGTACCCCGCACTCGCAGATGGGGTGGTCGTAGAGGGAATTAATCCCGCACTTTGCATTCTATCTCAAACAATCACATAGCTTCATTTTGCTACTGGGCTGTCTAAGATGCAATGCTGCTTCTATAAAACTCCAAAAAGTCCGCAAACAATTCTTCATTCAATTCAAATGCCTGCTGCTTATCCATGTTCTCCCGGATGTATTCCACTCTTGTCTCTACTGTCAGCTCATGGGTCTCAAAGTACTCCGAAAACGCCTCATTGAACCGTGCCACATACTCTCGTGCCTTATCCGAATAATACACAAAACTGTGCCCACTATTCTCAAACAGACAGAACTGGAAACGAAGATCATTGGCATATTTCTGTTCGTACAGTTCATAGCCGTATTCCGGTGACACTGTGGTATCATCTTGGCTGTGAACAACGTAAACCGCTGCATCGGAATGTTCAAATCCTTCTATGGCTGTGGTATCGGCGTATTCTCCGAATTTAATTTTTTCATACAGTCTGACATATGGAAGAAGTATGTCTATAACGCTGCCAACCATTTCTCGACCCTGTGCTTCGATTAAATCCGAAGATCGATTAAACCCAGAGCAAGAAACCACCGCCTTGATTTCCGGGCAGAAATTTAGTACATTTGCCACCGAATATCCGCCCCAGCTATGACCAAACAGGCAAATGGGATACTCCTTCAACCTGGCATCTGTTTTGACATATGCAATGGCTTGCTCCAGATCTTCCACGCCTTGGGGAATTCCCCTCACCGACTTGCCTTCGCTGTTATCATTTCCAGTTGCATCATATGCAAAGACCAAAAAACCATTGGACGTAAAATAATGAGCCACATTCATATACGAGTTTTGTCCTCCGCCACCCAGACCATGTGCCAAAACTATGATCCCCTCATATGACTGGCTGCCTTGGTGTGTATATAAGTAACCCGCCAACTGATTTCCCTCTTTAGATTGGAAAGAAACCTGCTCAACTTCCAATCCATCAAACTCTGAGATATCTCTGATATACGGTTCTTCTGTTTCGTAACGTCCAAATGTCGTTTCATACAGAACTGCTGATATAGAAAACGGAATTACCATCAACAGCAGCACAACTACGACACATATCACTCCAACAACTCTCTTTTTCCCTTTGATCTTCATTTCATATCTTCCTTTTTCTTCTTTCAATTCAGCTGGACTCAGTCTTTACAACCTCCTTTGCAGATACACCATATCCACCAACTGTACCCCGCACTCATAGATGGGGTGGTCGTAGTGGTCGGTAAAAAAGTTCTTGACGAGATGGTTCCTACGAAAGCCGCAGGATTCATAAAATGGGATGGTGGACGGGCTGTCTCCGGTGCCAACCTGCAGCACCGTATACTGCTCCTTGTAAGTTCGGACAAGGAAGTCCACCATATTCTTTCCGTATCCCCTGCCCTGAAACTCCAGCTCCACGGCAATGTTTTTCAGTTCCAGAACACCGTCTCCCTCATCGGTGACGACACATTCCGCTTTTACCCCGTTGTCCTCCAGCACATACATAGTGCCACGCTCCAGATAGCGGTCGATCATGTCCTCCTGCTCGTCGGCCAGCAGCAGCAAATCCAGGTATCTCTTTTTGTCGGTTTCCACTTTTCTGATTTTCATGGCGTGATCCATCCTCTGCCTGACGGTCTTAGTGGGACTATGATACCATACGATATGAGCCGCTGCAATTCTTTGAGAAACATGACACACAGTTGTCGTGTTCTTGTGCTATAATGCAGTCAGAATCAGGAAAGGCGGTGCACCTCATGAAAATGGAGCGTCTCATCGGCATCCTATCCATTCTGCTCCAGCGGGAAAAGGTCACCGCTCCGGAACTGGCGGAGCAGTTCGAGGTGTCCCGCCGGACCATCCAGCGTGACATTGAGTCCCTGTGCCGGGCAGGCATCCCCATCGCTACTACTCAGGGTTCTGGGGGCGGCATCTCCATCATGGAGGGCTACCGGGTGGACCGCACGGTACTCACTGCCCCGGAAATGCAGGCCATTCTGGTGGGCCTGCGGAGTTTGGACAGCGTCAGTGGCACCCGGCGTTACGCCCAGCTAATGGAAAAGCTGTCCGCCGGAACAGGTGGACTGGTCCCCGGTGGAGCACATATGCTCATTGACCTGGCTTCCTGGTACAAGTCCAGTCTGCCGCCGAAAATCGAGCGAATCCAATGGGCCATGGAGCAGCACTGCACCATCCGTTTCACCTACTTCTCTCCCAAAGAGGAATCGGTGCGCATCGTGGAGCCCTATTATCTGGTGTTTCACTGGTCCACCTGGTATGTGTGGGGCTGGTGCCAAATGCGGGAGGATTTCCGCCTGTTTAAGCTCAACCGTATGACGGAGCTTACCAGCGGTGAAGCCTTTGCTCCTCGCTGCGCCCCCCTGCCCAACCTGGAACCGGAACAGGTCTTTCCGGTAAAATACCAGGTCACCGTTCTCTTTGATCCATCCTGCCGCTGGCGGCTGGTGGAGGAATACGGGGCGGACTGTTTCATCGTGGAACCGGACGGACGGCTGCGCTTCACCGGCGGCTTTCCTGATGGGGACAGCGTACTCAGCTGGGTTTTGACCTTTGGAGACAAGGCGGAGCTGCTGGAGCCGGCAGAATTACGAGAGCAGCTACGGGAACTGACCGAAACACTGGCCCATCGTTACCGAAAGGGGGATCATCATGGCCTCTCATAAGAATTTTGTGGACTATGTGGCCGAGCAGCTACGGGAAGCCGGAGGCATCCGCAGCCGGAAGATGTTCGGGGAATACGGTCTCTACTGCGACGAGGTGTTCTTCGCCGTCATCTGTGACGACCAGCTTTTTGTCAAGGTCACCCCGGCGGGGGAAGCGGCATTTCCCCATCTGCCCAAGGCTCCACCCTATGAGGGGGCTAATGACTACATCTGGGTGGAGGATGTGGACGACCGGGACACCATGACCGCTCTTACCCACCTCACCTGTCTGGCCCTTCAGGCCCAGCCAAAGAAGAGGAGGAAATAGCCGTGGCCTTTGACTACAAGAAAGAGTACAAGGAATTTTATCTGCCCCCCAGGACACCGAGCATCGTCACGGTACCGGCCATGAAGTTCCTGGCCGTGCGTGGCCAGGGCGATCCAAATGAGAAGGACGGTGCCTACAAATAGGCCCTGGAATTACTCTATGCCGTGGCCTACACCATCAAAATGAGCAGGATGGGCAAGCACCATCTGGAGGGTTACTTCGACTATGTGGTGCCGCCCCTGGAGGGCCTATGGTGGCAAGAGGGTGTCCAGGGGGTGGACTACACCCGCAAGGCGGATTTTCGGTGGATCTCCCTGATTCGCCTACCGGAGTTTGTGACAGAAGAGGCCTTCCGCTGGGCCGTCCGGGATGCCTCGGAGAAAAAGCAACGGGACTTCTCTAAAGTGGAA